>NZ_JBYFCC010000009.1:0-3726 GCF_057652995.1 Flavobacterium sp. T50_26 | reverse complement strand
TTGTCACGGATTAAAAAATTTCACAAATCCTTTATAAGTTAAAAAAAATGGAAATTATAGGGTTCGAATAGTAAAGAATAAAAATTTCTTGATTTTTTAATTTCTGATTTGGTATTTAAAAAATATAACTATATTTGCACCCACTTATTGAAACAGCTACTGTTTTATTCGCCCGCGGGTATGGTGAAATTGGTAGACACGCCAGACTTAGGATCTGGTGCCGCAAGGTGTGAAGGTTCGAGTCCTTTTACCCGCACTTAAAATTCGCTTAAAGCTATTGAAAATCAATACTTTAAGCGTTTTTGTTTTTAGTCATTCCCCGAATGTTCCCCCAAACATCTCTAAATTTTTATTTCTAAAGATTATTTAACTATTTTTAATGAAATTAATTAATAACCATTAAAATGAAATTTAAAGGAATTATAAATCAAGCTATATATTCACAGCTCTCTTACATCGAAAAGTATAAAATTATTATTGAAAACGAAGTATATACTCCAATTGATGAAAATACTTTTGAATCGGAAGATATTTTTATCGTAAAAAATGTTTCAGATAATAATCAATTAATCACGTTTGCAAATAAAATTATTTTTGATAACTGTAAATATGAATTGAATCAATCTTTAATAGAAGAACTTGAAAATTCACTGCCACCGCAGATTATAAACACTTTTGAAATTTGGAATCAACGCAAAAAAACTTTAAAAATTCAATATGAATATTTACCTGAAATAGAATTGAAAAAAATAAGCGACGAAAATAAAATCGAATATTCAAAATTATTGAGCGAAAATATGGTAATTGAACTCGAAAATCAAGACCATAATGAAGTTAATTCACATATATCCGTTATAAAAAAATATGCATTGCGTGACTACTTTTTTATTTTTGAATATTTAATTGGAATTAAAAATGAGTGTAGATCTTGTCATTCTCATTACATGACTTACTTAAAATGTAAAACAAACATTGAAATAATTGATGAATTGCTCCCAAACAACAATAATGCTGCATTGAAAATTTCTCTCCCAAAAAAAATTGCACTCCTTCACGATTTGGGACTTTTAAAAAATGATGAATTTAGAAAATATACTTCTGCTGATCAACACAAATTAATAGCCTTTCTTTTGGGCTTATCATTTGAAAGAAATGATATTGATTCTGTTAGAAGAAACTTAGCTGTGCTAGCTGACTTCTCTAATGAAAGTACTACCAAATATACATCTTATAAACATGTTGGAAAGATTATAAATGAAATTTTAAAATAAATTAATAACAATAAAATAGTAGGCGGGAGTTTTTTTGGGATTCCCCTCCCTCTTAATCAATTTTACCTTCGTGCCATTCATAACCAATAAATTATAATATGGCAAATTATCTTGAAATTAAAATCGAAATCCCGGAAGATTACAAAAATGAAATAATTTCCGGTGTTGTTGATGAACTCACAAATCGTGGTTTTTTTCAACAAACTTCTGCAAAACCAGAACCGAAAGAAATGCTAACTCGTTTTGAAACCGCTGAACGACTTAGCTGCTCCCTTGTAAAAATTTGGGATTTAACAAAAAAAGGGCACTTAAAAAAGTACAAAATCGGCGGAAAAGTACTTTATAAGTATGACGAGGTAACTGAATTTATTAACTCTAACTTTTAATTGCTATGGAGACTAGTTTCAAAAAAGCACAAACCGGAGTAAATAATATCAATTACATCTTAAATAAATCAGCAACAGAATTAAAAAATTTGCAACTTGATTACGTTCGAAATAAACAAATTTACTCCGTATGTAATTCAGTTTTAAAAGACATTTTAATTATTGAACAAATTCTTCGATCGTCAAATTTGCAATTACCAATTGAAATTGCAAACAATGTAAATCAAATGTTTATTGCAGACAAAACCTTAAGTTCAGTTATTGTGAAAATTGATAACTCAAAAAGAGCAATCAAAAGTTGCCCTGCTCTTGTAAATCTTACAGTATGAAAGAGTTAAGTAAATACATGCGAGTTGGAACCGAGTTTTATAAAAAAACAGAAACTCCGGACGGTAAAACAGTTTTGCAAAAATGGAATCGGCAAACTCTTATTGACGATTTTGGCAAAGATTCCATTGCAAAAGTGAGTAAATATGAATCGTTTTGTATTGTTCCATCGCACAATCAGTATGAGCAAATAGTGAATAATTGCTACAACCAATATCAACCCTTGAGTTATGAATTAAAAGAAGGTAATAATTACCATAACATTATTCATTTTCTCAATCACATTTTTGGGGAACAATTTGAATTAGATTTAGATTACCTGACCTTACTTTGGCAGAAACCAACTCAAATCTTACCCATTCTCTGTTTGGTTAGTACGGAACGAAACACCGGAAAAACAACCTTTATTAATCTATTGAAATTGATTTTTGAGTCTAATATGACTATCAACACAAATGACGATTTTAGAAGCAGATTTAATGCTGATTGGTCAGGTAAGCTAATTATTGGAGTTGACGAAGTGCTATTAGACAAGAAAGAGGATAGTGAACGAATCAAAAATTTATCGACTGCTCAATCCAATAAAATTGAACCAAAAGGAAGAGATAAATTTGAGCAAAGTTTTTTTGGTAAATTCATCTTATGTTCCAATAATGAGGATAGCTTTATAAAAATTGATAACGAGGAAATTAGGTATTGGATTAGAAAAATTAATCCACTAGAAAACAACGACGATATTAACTTATTGCAAAAAATGAAAGTTGAAATCCCCTATTTTGCAAATTTTCTTAATAGCAGAAATATTAGTACAATTCCAACTTCTCGAATGTGGTTTAGTCCTGAACAACTTTACACATCAGCTCTCGGAAAATTAATCAACGGAAATCGTACTTATATAGAAAAAGAAATGGAGGAACTATTAATCGATGAATTTGCAAACTCAGGTCAAGATGAGTTATGCTATACCGCAAAAAATCTTGTCGATCTGCTTAAAAGAAACAATGTTTTTACGCAAAACAACTACATCGTCAAACTACTGAAAGAAAAATACAAATTAAAACCAACCAATAGCAGTTATAAATACTTTCGATCTGAAATTTTAAATCCGAATGAAAAAATTGGTCTTAATTTTACTCAGGAAAAAGGTCGATATTATACCTTTAAAAAAGAAAACTTCCAATCCACTGTTGAACTGTTGAATTCAATTGAAACTACCAATGAAAAATAGTAATCTACATTCAACAACACTTTGCATTATGTCAACATTTTGTTGAAAATTAAAAAAGTGTTGTTGAATTAAAATTACCCGACTGAAAAGACCTCTGCAAAATTTTCAACACTTCAACACAAAAACACTACTTCGCTTTTTGTTTCTATTATTATTAAAAAAGAAACACTAAATTTTAATTTTCGATTTAAAATTTTTTCTAGTACAATTTAATTACTACCGGTTATAAAAAGTTTTCAAGCGGAATATAGGCGAAAACATACCAAATACCGGTAATTTCCCGCTTTTTACAGCCGTTTTACGGCTTTTATACGGCTTTGCTACGGCTTTTGAACGGCTCTGCTACGGCTTTTGAACGGCTCTGCTACGGCTCCGCTACGGCTTTTGAACGGCTCTGCTACGGCTCCGCTACGGCTCTGCTACGGCTTTTCGACGGCTTTGACCCGTCCTAAAATAACTATACAAATTAATAAATAAATCCTATTATAGTTATACAAATATAATTCTTAATCCT
>NZ_JBYFCC010000008.1:131071-141347 GCF_057652995.1 Flavobacterium sp. T50_26 | reverse complement strand
CTCCCGTGAAGCATAAATTTCTTGTTCTGGGTTTTCCATATACATTTTTTTGTGTATAGCTATTTTAGGACAAGACACTTTTTTCGGCTTTGTATATTTTAAATAAAACAACTTTTCATCGAACTTTTGCCTTGCAAATTATATCATCTGACAACTGTTAATAACAGTTTCAAACTTTATTAAATACATATCACAATTTCTTACTAAATTTATAAAATCTAATCAATTATGCTTTTCAATGTCATTATTCCAAACGACTGTTATTTCTAAATACTTAAAAACACAAGATAAAAACCTTTTGCAAGAAAAATGGATTCAGTTTCAGAATCATTTTCACAATGCGACTATTCAGGACAATATCCGAAACAGTAAAGAAGAACAATATCAAGGAGAATTTTTACTTGACTTATTTGTTGCAATCTTAGGTTACACGAAAAATCCGCAACCGAATTTTAATCTAACAACCGAATACAAAAACGTCAAAGACAGCAAAAAAGCCGATGGTGCAATTGTGATTAATGAAAAGGTGATTGCTGTAATCGAATTAAAAGGAACTGATACCACAGATTTAGGTAAAATTGAAAGTCAAGCATTTGGTTATAAAAACAATCAACCGGATTGCAACTACATTATCACCTCTAACTTTGAGAAAATTCGATTTTATATTGATAATGCCATTGAATACATTGAGTTTAATTTATTCAAACTTAAAAAGTCTGAGTTTGATGTTTTATACCTTATTTTGGGTTGCAACAATCTTGCAAACCACCTTGCAAAGCGGATTAAAGAGGAATCTTTGAGCCAAGAAGACCAGATTACAAAAAGTTTGTATAAAGATTACTCCTTATTCAAACGAGAACTTTTTCACAATTTGGTTGCAAACAATTCGCAATTTGAACCCATCGATTTATTCAAAAAATCTCAAAAGTTATTGGATCGCTTTTTGTTTTTGTTTTTTGCAGAAGATCGACACCTCCTCCCTCCTAACTCTGTTCGATTGGTTTTGAGTGATTGGAGAGATTTGCAAGATAGAGATGTGGATATTCCGCTGTATGATCGCTTTAAAAAATATTTTGAATACCTAAACACAGGTTATAAAGGCAAACGCTATGATGTGTATGCCTACAACGGTGGACTTTTTAAACCCGATGAAATTTTAGACCACATTACGATTGATAATGATCTATTGTATAAACATGCTTTAAAGCTTTCTGATTACGATTTTGCAAGCGAAGTTGACGTAAATATTTTAGGTCACATTTTTGAAAATTCGTTGAATGAATTGGATGAAATGAAAGCTCAGTTGGAAGGTCAAGAAATTGATAAATCAAAAACCAAACGCAAAAAAGATGGTGTTTTTTATACTCCTAAATATATTACGAAATACATTGTAGAAAATACAGTTGGCAAACTTTGCAATGAAAAGAAAAATGAGTTGCAACTTTTGGATGAAGACTATACAACCGACAAAAAGCGACAAAAGAAAACAGTACAGCAGTTAAATGAACGGTTGCAAACCTACCGCAACTGGTTGTTGCAAATTACTATTTGTGATCCTGCTTGTGGTAGTGGAGCGTTTTTAAACCAAGCTTTAGACTTTTTAATTAATGAACATGCTTACATTGACGAGTTGCAAGCCAAATTATTTGGTGATGCAATGATTTTGAGTGATGTTGAAAAAAGTATTTTGGAAAATAACTTGTTTGGTGTTGACCTTAACGAGGAAAGTGTAGAGATTGCAAAACTTTCTTTATGGTTACGAACGGCTCAACCCAACCGAAAACTAAATGACCTAAGCGGAAATATTAAATGTGGCAACTCTTTAATTGATGATCCCGAAGTAGCCGCAGATAAAGCCTTTCATTGGCAAGAAGCCTTTCCGCAAGTTTTTGCAAAAGGTGGTTTTGATGTGATTATTGGAAATCCGCCTTGGGGAGCAAAATTAGACACTTCCACTTTAAATTTTTTAGTTAAAAAATATCCGATAGTACCAACTAAAATAAAAGATACGTATCTATATTTTATGTTGCTTTCAATAGAAATAATAAAAAACGATGATGGTATTTTAGGTCTAATAGTTCCAAATACTTGGTTGCTCATAAATAATACTTCAGAATTTCGAAAATTCATTCTTGAATTTAAAATAGAACAAATTATCGATCATGGTGATAATGTTTTTAATGATGCTATAGTTGAAAGCTCTACCTTAATTTTAAAGAATTATAAATTAGATGATAATACGGTTCTTGCAGTAAAACAGAGGAATGGTAAAGATTTAATAAGTCATTTTATTGATAAAAAAATTTGGTTGAATGATGAATTGAACAGAATAGTAATTGAATTAAAAACCTCAAATTATGAATTAATTAATAAACTTGAAATTAAATCTAAACCCTTCGAAAATTCTAGTGAAATTATTTTTGGTATTAAACCATATCAAGTAGGACATGGATTTCCTGCTCAAACTAGGGAAATGGTAAATCAAAGAATTTATCACTCAACTTCAAAAATCGATGAAGAATGGTTTCCATTGGTCACAGGAACTGATGTTAATAGATATAAATTAGGGTTTGAAAATGAATATATTTTATACGGTAAAAATTTAATGTACCCTTCCAATATAAACAAAATTAAATCAAATAAAATTTTATTGAGAAGAACAAGTCATGATTTAAGAGCAGTATTAGATAAGAATAACTTTTATCCGCAAAATTCTCTATTTATAATTACAAGTAATCTCAAATTAGAATATTTACTATGCTTATTAAATTCTAAATTATTTGATTTTATTTATAAATCTAAATGTCCTCAAGTTGGAAAAGTTTTCGCTGAAGTTAAACCAAGTATCATAAAATCTTTACCTATCATTGAAATAAATGAGAGTTTACAAATACCCTTTATCGAACAAGCACAGTTAATACAATCAAGAAATATAGATATAAATGAATTATCTCAAAAGTTTTATAGAACACTTCAAAGAAAATTTGAAGGTTTAGAAATCAATAAAAAACTAGAAAATTGGTATGAATTAACCTTTGCAGAATTTGTAAAAGAGTTAGGTAAAAAGAAAATAAAACTTTCTCTTTCTGAAGAAGCAGAGTGGGAAGATTACTTTTTGCAAGAGCAACAAAAAGCGGTTGCAATCAAAAATGAAATCGATGCCACCGACAAAGAAATTGATCGGATGGTTTATGAGTTGTATGGGTTGACGGAGGAGGAGATTAAAATTGTGGAGGGAAGTTGATATGATAAAAGTATATTTAGATTGGAATGTTATGTCAGGAATGAAAAACAATTATTTTCCTGAACTAAATAGCATAATTACAAATAAAGAAAAGTTTTTATTACTTTATTCTACTTCTCATATTGGTGACATCTTTAGTAGTATTAAAAACCATAGCGAAGAAGAACAAAAGTTAATTCGAGAAGATTTAGATTTTATTACGCACCTTACCAATAATTTGTGTTTAGTAAATAACTCGAAAAATGTTGTTTTAAGTAGATATGAACCAGGAGAACTACTTGATGATAGAATTAGAGAAGCACCAATATTTGAAGATTTTAGTCTTGATAATTTATTTAAACCAATAGAGGGTGATGAAGTTATGAATGGATTGATCAATTCTATGAAGAATTTGATTTCATCAATACCACTAGAAAATTCCTTTAAAGAAGCTTTCGAAAATCCTGAAAGTGCAGCAATGCTAGAGCAGATGTTACCGGGATTAAAAGAAGACCAAACAATGAATGGTTTTTTTAAAAGTTTTGGAAAAATGTATCACAATCTTAACGAAAAAGAAGATTATAAAGACTTGAGAACTATCGTGCAAAAAGTTGGAGTTGAAAGTGGTCATTTTAATGATGGCAAAAATCCATTTGAAGTTATAGAAAATGCTTATAAAAAATCAGGAATAGAAAATTTTGAACCGAACAAATATTTCGATAAATCTAAAAATGCACCAGAATGGTTTAATGATATTACTAATGAATATGTAATATTAGACATGCATGGTTATAAAGCTGATAAAGTAAAAGTAAGTGATAAAGAGAAGAATACATTCAAAAATACGACAGAGGATGCTTCACATGCCGCATTTGCATCGATGTTTGAATTTTATGTTACTAATGATGATAAAAATTACCTAAAAACTAAAGCTGTTTATCAAAAATTAGGTATTCATACACAAGTATTGAAACCAAATGAATTTATTGAATACTTCAATTCATTTTTAAATATAAATAGTTTTGACGATCATTTTAGAAATGTAATCGAAGTAATGAAGAAAGGAGAAAACTTTCAAGAGCAACGATATGAAAATGGCGATAGTTTCGGTTGGGTAAATTATACAAATCAATACTTTTTTAATTTTTTCAATAAAATCACAATACCTAGACCTGAAATAAACGAAGCCATGTTTATACTAGGAAAAGAAAATCCTTCAAATACTTATATGATTGCTCAAGAAGAAGTTGAAGCTACTGTAAAAATGTTTTCTGATAAATTGGGAATCGATAAGTTCGGGAAATCATATTATGAAGTGGGAGAGATAAAAGAGGGTGAAGATTGGTCTGGTAGAAGTTGGGAAACTAATGTTGGTTTGATTATAATTAAACGGCTAAATGGTTGGTTTCAAATGTATTTTTTTCCTGAAAATGAAAATGACAAAGAGGTTAAAGAATAGGAAAATTTATAATGAAATGAGCAAAGGAAAAAGTACAGAAAAAGAAATTGATTGGATGACAAGTTATAAGAGTTGATAAAAGAAGATATAAAAATTGTAGAAAAAAGTTAATTATGAAGTTTATAC
Source organism: Flavobacterium sp. T50_26 (assembly GCF_057652995.1). Classification (NCBI taxonomy): domain Bacteria; kingdom Pseudomonadati; phylum Bacteroidota; class Flavobacteriia; order Flavobacteriales; family Flavobacteriaceae; genus Flavobacterium; species Flavobacterium sp. T50_26. Next base: position 136,539 of record NZ_JBYFCC010000008.1, on the reverse strand, counting down.
CACCATTAGAAATTTCATCTAAAATAATGACATTAATTGAAGAAGCAAATCAAGAGCTTGTTCTGGTATCTCCGTATGTAAATATTAAATATTGGGATAAAATGAAAAAGTGTATTCAAAGAGCAGTGAAAAGGAATGTGAAAATCACATTTATTGCAAGAACGGATACCAATGATGATTTAAGTTTTTTTGAAGGATTAGGTATAAAAATATGTTTTATTGAAAATCTGCATGCTAAGTTGTACTATAATGATAATTATGGAATTGTAACTTCTCAAAACATAATTTATTCCTCAGACAGAAACTCTATTGATATTGGCTATCAAACAGAAAGTAGTTCCGAAAGAAAAGAATTAGTTGATTTTGTAAACAATTATATTGCAAAAATTGAACTTCCGAATAATAATGATCTGAAAGTAGATGAAAATAATGATTCTGATGATTTAATTCAATTAACTGATGAAGAGCTTGAAAAGTTATCACATCATTTTATTAGATCTTATGATGAAGTTAAATTTGTTACCACTTCAACCTATATATTCAGTAAACACTTATTCCCCTTTGCTGATGTTATGGTTAATTCTAAATACACTATAAAAATCAGAAAATCTTACAATGATTGTGAGCAAATCATTTATGAAATATCAAAATTAAAATTTAACTTCAAAAATGAGTATAGAATTGATTTGCAAACTAGCCACAAATCATTTTATTATTTACAATTTATACCAATAAATAAGATAAATTTTAATTATTTAATTGAAGATTACCAATTGATTACTGACCAAATTTTAAATAACTCATTTGTTATCGAAAAAGTAAAAGCCGGAAATGATTCGATGTTTGCAAACAATAAAATTCGCTAAAAAATAACATAATTATAAAATTGATGATTAACAATGGGTTGCGACATCTCAATATTAAGTAAACATAACTTAAACATTTCAAGTGTTGAAACGTTAGCTATTGACTTAGCTGAACGACTGAACTTAAATATTGAATATGGTTATTTTTCTTCGAAAGAACATAATAATTTGTTAGGAATTGATTTGGATGATGAACTTATCGAATTAGGTTCGATTATAAAAAACAACTCAGGTGAAAAATATATATTAGTAGATGAAAACTTCCAAAAAAAGCTGTTACATGAAAAGTTTGGAGATCAACTATTTGACATGGTTGAATACTGGAATTGTTCACATGAAAATCTACCGGACGAAGAAGTCAAATTAGCTGAAAAAAAAGACATATTGCTAACGTATTTTTATTTATTTAGTGATGAAAGTACAAAGGCAAAGGGTTATATGATGATTCATGATGAAATTCTAATGAATGATTTATATTATTATTCCAGATGGTGGCAATTTTGCAAAACTATTCAAACGAAAGACCAACTTAAGGACGATTATTTCCAAAGTTTTAGAAGATCCATCATGAAAAGTACTATAGCACTTGGCGGAGATAAAGCTTATTTTGTTAATGACCAATGCCGTCATTTAGCTGGTGTAGGACAAGGATATGAGATATATTATAACTGGAACGAATTGGAACAATTTATTAATTCAAGAGAAAAATTAGAGGTTATTTCTATCTCAAAGGCAATAACTAATGATGAATATCAAAATGAAGTGAGTGGGAAAAATGACAGGAATTTGGCTTTTTTTGATGATTTTGGGGGTTTGGAGGGGAATGTAAATGAAATCGATCTAACATTCATAGAGTAGTTTATGAGTTGAGAGAAGAGAAAATTTCAATTTTTGAAAATAATTAAAATGTAATTATATAAATGAATACTAAATTAAGATGTTAAACATAAATTTAATTGTAGCAATTATTGGTGGAACAATTACTATTAGTAGTTTTTTTATAACACGTTATTTAGAACGCAAAAAAGAAATCGAGTTTGAAATTAGAATTAAAAAAATTCCAATTTATGAAGAGTTCCTTTCTTTTTATTTTAAAGTTATTCTTGGTGATAAAAATGGAAAAAAAATTAGTCACACTGAAACTGTAATTTTTTTTAGAGAATTACATCAAAAAGTAATTGTTTGGTTTCCGGAAAATGTTTTGAAATTATATATTGATTGGAAATCAAAATTACAAGAATACTCTGAAAATAGTGATGAAAGTATTTTAAAGGAACTTTTATTGATTCAAGAACAACTAATGAAAGAAATTAGAGAAGACATTGGACATACGAATAAAAAAATAAAAAAAGGTGATTTATCATCTCTTTACATAAATGATATTAAAAAGTATTTAGAGTAATTTTTGATTTTAATTTGAAAAGATATAGTTTTCAACATTTTAAATTCTTTGTAAACAAATTAATTACGATTAAAAAAGTGTAAAATAAAACTATGAAAAAAACCAAAAAAGTAAAAAATTTGGATAATAAATTAAAAATATTGTACATTTGCACCAACAGTACACACCACGCTACCCATTAGAACAGCGTCCCAGGGTGTGTCTTTTGCTTTTTTAGAGAAATTCACACCCCAAAAATAGTTTATTTAACTTGTTTTGGGGTTTTATATTTTTAGGTATGTTTAAGAAAAATGCTACTTCAATTTCGCAACAAATTGAAATTTTGAAAAATAGAGGATTACTGTTCAATGATGAGTATTATGCAGAACATCAATTGGCAAACATTAGCTATTATCGGCTAGGTGAATATTGGTATGTTATGCAAGATGATAAAGAAAACCACACATTTAAACCCAATAGTAAGTTTGAGGACGTAATGGCTTTATACAACTTTGATAGAGAACTTCGTTTTTTATTATTTGATGTAATAGAACGCATTGAAATCAGCCTGAGAACAAAACTAATTTACCATCTTTCACATGAATTCGATCCATGGTGGTTTCAAAACTTCGATTTATTTGATGACAGTAAAGCTTTAGTAAAAACTCTCTCTGGTCTAGAAGAAGAATTAGAACGCACAAAAGAACCAACTATAAAGAAACATAATAACAAGCATAAAGACGATAAGCGTTTTCCGCCATCTTGGAAGTCATTAGAACAAACAAGTTTTGGATCTTTGTCTAAATTATATGGAAATTTAAAAAACAGTATAAAATCAAAAGATTTAATAGCACAAGAATTTGGTGCGGTAAACCATACGTATTTACCTAGCTGGTTGCAATCAATAACTCAAATAAGAAATTTTTGTGCACACCATTCAAGACTATGGAATAGAAACTTACCTTCAACGCTAAAATTACTATCAAAACCACCCTACGAATGGATAGTTGATGTGCCAAACCAAAATGATTTTCAATATTTATATATACATTTATGTATAATGAAATATCTTTTGAATATTATTGAGCCTGATAACAAATTCACTAGCAGATTAAAAACTTTATTTGAAAAATATCCTAATGTTGATCCTAATGCATTAGGAATGAAGGTAAACTGGGATCAAGAAGAATTGTGGAAATAATTTTTAGGTTATGGTAAATAAAACAATAATTGAAATAGAAAATATTTCAGTTGACGAATTAATCACAAAAATAACAAATAAGGTTCTAGAAGGTTTAGAAATAAGTTTAGAACGGTTGCAAAATAAGAAAAACCAAGAGTTACTTTTAACTAGAACAGAAACAGCTGACTATTTAAAAATAAATATTACAACTCTTTATAACTGGACAAAAAAAGGGAAACTTAAAGCCTACGGTCTCGGCAACAGAGTTTATTACAAAAAAAATGAAATTGACGAGGCTCTGATTAGGATAAATTGATTTTTTTAAATTTTAGGTACATTTTTCCAGCTAAACAAAGTCTTTCTATTGCAACGTCGCTCTTCGATGTTCTCCCGACCTCAAAGTAACTAGCCATTCAAATAAGTCAATAACACATCCTTTTATAATTGAGGAATTTATGTTTTTGCAAAAAGCCATGTTAGAGTAAAAATCAATACTTCTTGTGTTGCAACTTTTACAATAATATTGTTGTTTTCTATTTTTAGTAAAACCGTTTTTTATAATCTTTTTTGATTTACAAGTAGGACAAATTCCAGTATCACTAACCTTGACACGTGGTGTCATTTTTCTTCATTACATTCGTTTTAAACGATTTTCAAATTTAAAAAAGGCAAACTTTACAGCTTGCCTATTAGGTTTAAATTTTAATTAAGGACTGATTTACCAATAGTTAAATTATTGGATTTGATTCATTACTAACTTTGGAATATTATCCCCTATTTATGATATACTTTAATTAAAAGTTAACAAAATTGATAAATTATTGATAAAAATATACCTGAAATCAGGTATTGATAAAAATATAATACTTTGTTAAATTTGTTAAATAATGGTTTCCAAATTTTTAACATTTTTAATATTAATTACCATCTTTTTCCTCTACTACTATTTCTTGAAAATTTCAGAGCAAAAAATCCAAGTAAAAAAAATGAAGACTAATTTATACAAAATGAAAAAAACAAATTTCAAACCTATATTCAAGATTAAAGGCAATTATTACAATTAGCAATTCATTATTGAAGTAAAATACCTAATAGAATAATAATATAAACTAAATTTTATTTTTATGAAACAAACATTAAAACTTTTGAAATATTTTTTCTCCATTCTTATTTTACTAGGATGTGCGACTTACTCATTTTCACAGACCTTAAATCCATCCTCGATTTCTACAAATGGGTCGGTAAATACTATCGTTCAAGACATCAATAATATTTACATTGGCGGTAATTTCACGAATGCGGGTTACAAGGCGGGTGGAATTGCAAAAATTAATTCTGATGCTTTAACTTTACCAGAGTTTCCATCTTTGAATGGTCAGTCCTATGCCGTAGTATCTGACGGTAATGGAGGTTGGTATGTTGCAGGCGAATTTAGCGTACAAGGATTATTACGACTGGTTCATATACTACCGGATAACAGTATAGATACCTCTTTTGCTCCTAATCCAAATTCGACAGTAACTGCATTATACTTTGATGGAAGTACACTTTATGTTGGAGGTTTTTTTACGCAAATTGCCGATCAAACGCAAAATTATTTAGCTGCTTTAAATGGAACTACAGGCACTTTAAATAATTGGAATCCTAATCCTGATGGTAGTATAAGTACGATTACTAAAGATGGTGCGAACGTTTATGTAGGCGGTACCTTCGCAAATATTGGTGGTAAGGAAGCTAGAAACCTTGCCGTTTTAGATGCCAGTACAGGTTTGTACGTTCCTTTTGCTTCTGCTAGTTCTACAGTAAATTCAATAGAACAAGATGCCAATAATTTATATGTTGCAGGAAATTTTTCAGGAGATCACGGCTATTATACTGGGGGGAATGCTTTATTAAGTACAGGTTCCGACTTGCCCGACTTTAATAAACCTAAAATTAATGGTCAAGTTTATAAATCTGTCTCTGACGGTAATGGAGGTTGGTATGTTGCAGGCGAATTTAGCGTACAAGGATTATTACGACTGGTTCATATACTACC
>NZ_JBYFCC010000008.1:130612-130971 GCF_057652995.1 Flavobacterium sp. T50_26 | reverse complement strand
CCTGATGGTAGTATAAGTACGATTACTAAAGATGGTGCGAACGTTTATGTAGGCGGTACCTTCGCAAATATTGGTGGGCAAGCTAGAAATAATATTGCTGCATTAAATCAAACCACAGGTTTTGCAACCTCTTGGGATCCTGATGTAAATGGTCCAATAACAATAATTGAAAAAAATGGTATTGAACTCTTGATAGGAGGTTCATTCAATACTGTTGGAGGTCTAAGTAGAATTAGCATTGCATCTGTTCTTATATCCAATGGTTCTGTTACCTCATGGAATCCAAATCCAAATGGTTTGGTAGAAACAATAGCTCTTAATGGTAGTTCAAGTGCATACTTAGGAGGGTCGTTTACCTC
>NZ_JBYFCC010000008.1:0-130512 GCF_057652995.1 Flavobacterium sp. T50_26 | reverse complement strand
TTTTTCATTTGGATGTGGTTGGATCTACAATTTCTACATCTGGCTTATTTCAATATGTGAAATCAGAAAATCGTACCGGTGTTATGTCTATTTCGAAAGCTACTGGTTTAATAACCTCATGGAACCCAAATCCAAATGGTTTGGTAGAAACAATAGCTCTTAATGGTAGTTCAAGTGCATACTTAGGAGGGTCGTTTACCTCTATTGGCGGTCAGCCTAGAAATTCAATTGCTGAGGTAAGTCTATCCACAGGCAATGCAACTACTTGGAATCCTAATTCAAATGGCTTAGTACGAAGTTTGAAATTAATTGGAACAACTATTTATGCAGGAGGAGATTTTACAACTATTGGAGGTCAATCTAGAAATTATTTAGCTTCACTGAATACTTCTAATAATACTTCTACTTCATGGAACCCTAAACCAGATGGTGGAGTATATGAAATCCTGCAAAGTAACTCAGATGTAGTTGTTTGTGGCCTTTTTGGTTTTGTAAATAGTGAACAAAAGAACAATTTAATGGCAGTATCTAAAGAAACCGGTCTCATAACAACGTGGAATCCTAATCCTAACAGCACAGTTGAAACACTTGAAATTAGTGGCTCAAGTATTTATGTTGGGGGTTCATTCACATCTATTGGTGGACAACCAAGAAACAATTTAGCCGAAGTGAGTTTGACTTCTGGAAATGCAACGGTTTGGAATCCTAGTCCGAATGGTTCAGTAAAAACAGTCAAGAAATTTGGACCGACTTTATATACAGGAGGTAGTTTTACTACAATTGGTGGCCAAACTAGAAATAATCTGGCAGGACTCAATTTAACTAATAATTTGGCAACATCTTGGAATCCTAACGCAAACGGACAAATTACAAAGTTAGCTGTGTCAGATAGCATTGTTTATGTTGCGGGAGAGTATACAAACATTGGTGGCCAGAGCAGAAATCGATTGTCTTCGTTTAAGATTTTGGATGGTTCTTTAACTTCTTGGAATCCTGATATAAATGGTACAATATATGATTTGCAGGTTACAGGTTCAAACATATATATCGGGGGAAGCTTCTCACAGGTTTTTGGTAATGATCGAAATAATCTTGCAGCTTTCACAAAACCATTAGGATTATTGAAAAATTGGAATCCAATTGTTAATGGTCCTGTAACTGCTTTAGTACCGAAAGCAAACAATGTTTATGTTGGTGGTTTATTTACAGCAGCAGGTGGACAAAGCTGTTCAAATTTTGCTATTATTGATGCAAATTCAGCAATCCCAAAGTTATTTTTTCCGAGTATTACCGGTCAGATTAATACATTTTCAGCAAACGATGAATTATTGTATTTAGGAGGTAGCTTTGCATCAATTGATGGGATAAATTATGGAGGTCTAGCTTCTTTAACTTTTCCTCAGACTACATTCACACCCTTAGTTCAAGGAATTACTCCAAGTTTTGGTGGAATCGGCGGTGATATTGCAATTTTAATTACTGGAAATGGTTTTGATGACGGAACAACAATCACTTTTAGAAGAAGCGGAGAAGCGGACATAGTCATTCCTTCTTCCTCAACATTTATTTTCGATGGTATTAGAATTAACGCGATATTGGATTTACATCTGCCCGTAGCTTTAGGCTTTTGGGATGTTGTTGTAAATATTCCAAATCAAAATGAAATTGTTTTATTTAACGCTTTTGAAGTTAGAGAAGGACTACCTGCAGATACAGAAGCAACAATCGTTGGTTTTGGCGTAATACGACCCAACACTTGGCAGTCTTATAGTGCTGTAGTACAAAATCTTGGCAATTTTGACCAAAGAGGAGTTCCATTATACATAGCAGTAGACAATGATGTTGAAATAGACTTTATTAACAGTTTTGTTATAGTTGATAATGAGGGGAATTTAATAAATAGTGAAATGGTTCCTGAATTTGTGCAGACTGATGATACTTTTAATATAATTGGAACCAAGAAAGTTTACATGGTGTTAATTGGAAATATACCTCCACTCCAAACAGCTGTAGTAAATTTTAAATTAAGAGTACAAAATGTTGGTTTTACTATTAGTACTTGGACTCAAACATCCATTTATGGGTCACCTTTATGTCCTGGTTGGGCTGCTTGCCTTGATGATACAGTTTCTACTTTAGTAGGTCTGGTGCCAGCAGTTGGCTGTGTCTATGGATTATTTAGATCACAAATTGACCCTGTTATAGGTGCAGCAATTAGAAACTCGAATGATGGAAATCAAATTTTAGCAGATTATTTTATTGGTACAACGCAGGCTCTAATTGGATGCATTCCAATTCCCGGAGGATCAGTAATTGCCAATGATGTTGTAAAGGATTTAATATTAACTGCATTAGATTTTAGTGATTTTCAAGATGCTTGTGGTGCTCCTGATCCTGATTGTGGTAATAAGAAGCCACAAAAAAAGGTAAATCCTCAACAACTTCCTGTAAATACTATAAACTCGTTTGATCCCAATGATAAAGCAGGTCCATTGGGAATTGGTAGTGAAAATTTCATCCAACCAAATAAGATAATTCCATATATTATCAGATGTGAAAACATCGCAACTGCTTCGGCAGCTGCACAAACGGTAAGAATTGTTGACGTAATAGACCAATCGGTATTTGATTTATCTACTTTTCAACTTGGTTTTATAAGCATACGTGATTCGATAATTGCTGTTCCAAGCGGTCTAAAACATTTTGAAACAGATGTGGATTTAAGACCCTCAAATAATATCATTGCAAGAATTGTAGCAGATTTAGACATGGTAACAGGAACTGCCACATGGACCTTTAAATCTATAGATCCCGTAACTTTATTAGAAACTGAAAACCCATTTGCCGGTATCTTACCACCAAATATCAATAGTCCTGAAGGAGAGGGTGCAGTAATGTTTACAATTAAAACACTTCCCGATATCTCGAATAATACTCAAATAAAAAATACTGCGGCTATATATTTTGATACAAATCCCCCCATAATAACCAATGAATGGCTAAATACTAGTGATATTGTCAAGCCGATCAGTCAGATGAACGGGACAATCACAAATGATAATTTGAATATTAATCTTTCTTGGTCAGGTAGCGATGTTGGTTCTGGTGTTAGAAGTTACGCGGTTTATTATTCTAAAAATGGCCTGCCTTTTGAAGTTTTGAAACCATACCTAGTAGGTACAACTTATTCTTTTGAAGGCGAGTTGAATCAATCGTATTCTTTCTTTACCATTGCTACTGATAATGTTGGTAATGTTGAAGATATGAAAACTGAGGGAGAAGCACAATTTACATTAGGTGTTAGATCATTTGACATTATTAATGCAATTTCCTTATTTCCAAATCCAAACACTGGTAATTTCAGTCTTGCTATAAATTCAAAATCTAATGAAAAATGTTCTGTAACAATTACGGATTTGTTAGGCAGAACTATTTATTCAAAAAATCAGGAGATTGTAGAAGGTGAAAATTTGATTCCTTTGATGATTGATAAAAATGGGATTTATTTAGTCAATATTTCAAATAAGAATTTGAATATCACTAAGAAAGTAATAGTTAAGAAATAACAGTTTATATTTAGATTATTATCGCCCTTGTAATGTATTGCAGGGGCTTTTTCTTAGAGTTATTATAATAAAATAATTCATTATAAATTCATTTGATTGGGTTTGTTGAAGTATACATTTACATATTATGAAGTCAACTAACGAAGTTAAAGAATATCTCCTTTTACTTAGTTTAAATTTTTAAAAAAAAATAGCTTAAACTCAATACTAACTTTAGCTTTGGATGCTGAATGAAATTTTCTTCTAATTCTTTTCATGTTTTCAACTTGATTAAATAATATTATAGTAGTAAACCCGCTGGGAAGTTTAAAATTGCTTGATTTTTGATATTATTTATAATCTATAAAAATTAAATTATTTTATATCCAAACAATGCTAATGCTGTTATTTTCTCTTAAATAATTGTTTAAAACCTTCAAAAGTTATAGCATACTTCTTTCTAATTCTGAATTGATGTATAGTTGTGAAAATAATTTTTATAATCTTTTTCTTTATTTTCTAAGGTTAAAAAGTTTTGGCTCATCATAATCATTTAGATTTGTTCTTTTGGAGTTTGTTTCACCTATTCTCCCCTTAAAGGCTAGTGTAAAATAACATTTACCGTTTGAAACAAATCTAACTGAATGCTTCAAAAAAGTAACCTAAACCTCTAGATTTACTAGATATTTTTATCATAACAAAAAGAAATCAATTCAGATACTGAACTAACTTGAACCTTTTTAAAAATATTTTTTCTATGCGTTTCTACTGTAAATTCACTTATTGATAAAGTATATGCTATTTTTTTGGATGTAAATCCCTTTTTAATTAATTGAATAATCTCAATTTCCCTTTCACTTAGTAAATAAGGGTAAGGCACACAAATTATTTCGTTGTTATTTGAGGAGAAAGAATAATCCCCGCCAATTATTTGTTTGATTGTTGTTTTAACTTCATCTGCGGTAGAGTTTTTTGACAAAAAACCATCTGCTTTCATTCTAACTATTTTATTAATATTTTTTTGAGTATTAAACATAGAGATAAATAAAATCTTTGATTCTAAACTAAACTCTTTCAATCGTTTAAAAATTTCAAATCCATTTTCTTCATTGATTTGAATATCTAAAATTATTATATTAGGTCTTAAATCTTCTACTCGTTTCAAAAATTCAACACTCTCATTAAAAACACCTATAACTTCAAAATTATTATCATCTTTAAATATGTGTAATAGTCCATCAATAAACAATTGATGGTCATCAAGAATCACAATAGTTAGCTTCTCATTTTTCATCATCTACTTAAGTATCGTTATAATATAAGTTGTTCCATTGGGGTTACTCGAAAAATGAATATCTCCACTTAATTTACTTACTCTATTTTTTATATTTTTTAAACCCATTCCATTGTGATTTTTATTTTCATCAAATCCAATTCCATCATCTTCACAAACTAATAAAATATCTAAATCGTTAACAATCAACTGAAAAACACATTTTTTCCCTTTAGAGTGTTTAACTATATTGTTTAAAAGCTCTGAGGAAATTTTATAAATAGGTAATAAATAGTTTTTCGGAATATTTTCTTCTTCCCCTACAGTTATCAAAGTAAATAGAATTGTTTTTAAATTATTTAAATAGGCTATTTTCTCCGTTAATGATTCAAATAAACCTAAATTTTGTAAATCAGCTGTTATCAATTCATTATAAAAATTTATTAATCCATTATTTGCTTTTGTAACTATATTAATAAGTTCAAAATCATTTTTATATTTATTGGATATTATCAACTTCAAAGCACTCAATGTCGCACCAAGATCATCATGCAAGTCAGAAGCGATTTCATTTCTTTCTTTTAATTGAATTTCTAATTCTTGTGCATATTTCTTACTTTCCAAAAGTTTTTGTTGGTTGATTAATATCTCGTTTTCACTATGCTTCTTTTTATAACGCCAACTCAAAAGACAGACAAAAACGATAAATTCTAGACAAAGAATCCAGTAAAAATAATTCGGATAACTAATTTTATACATATCTATGATTCCTTCATAGTTCAAAAAATAGGTTGCCGGATTAAAATACACCAATAGAAGTCCAATAATAACGAAGATAAAGTTTCTTTTATTCCCTAAAACAATAACACAAAAAATAGTGATGAACAATAGAAAAATCAATGCAATTTTAGAGAAATGAATAACCGGAAAACTGAAGTTAGCAGTTGATATCTTTTCATAAAAAATAAACTCATAAAAAAGCAAAACCAAACCAATAAACAAACAAAGAGCACTACTCCTCTTCAAAAAAAATGTAACTTTTGAGTTACTATATGTAAACTTTTTGATATAAAATAAAAACTTAAAATATAACCCAAGTGCAACGATACTCAATGAGAAAGTATCGAGTTTCTTCATAAAATTAAACAAATTTTCTGAAAAGACTTCTGAAATCAATAACTCCATTTTTAGAATAATGATCATTACGATTACAATGTAAAGGCTATAGATAAAAAATGTGTTTTCTCTTAAAAAAAAAGCCAAAGCCATGCTAGTAATTAAAACAAAAACTAAACAACCGAAAATTAAGCCTAGTGACCAGTAAAAGCTTTTCTCCCAAAATAAATTATCAGTAGGTGTTGTTATATCTGTAATAAAATTATGGGCGGTTTTTGTATTGATAATTTTCAAAAACAACTCTTTTGTTTCATTTGGTTCAAAATTTAACTCCGAAGCCATAAATCTCACTCTTGTTTTCCTTTTAGGAAAGGGCTCTAATGACGACAAAGTATCAATACATTTGAATTGATCTTTATCGTTTTTTTCAAAAACAAATATTGAATCAGCTTGACTATAAATACTCCACCAGTATTTCATTTTGTCAGAAGAGTTGCTTGTAAACCTCGCATGAATATAAAGCGGGCTTTTTAAATAGCCTAAATTTAAAGTGCTTTTTCCTTTCCAGTTTTGGAATTTATTATTTGTTAATTCTAGGTAAATTTCATCGATATTATTTCTGTTTTTATTGTCAATGAAATAGGATGTGAAATCATTTAAGTGAATATCATTCGAACCATTTAATAGTAGTGGCTCTGGATAATTTTCTTCAGAAGTTTGTGCGATTAAAATACAAATATTCAACAAAAGCACAAAAAATAATAAACATTTTCTAAAAAAACACTTAACAATCATTTGCTGAAGTTAAAATTTATCAAAATTGATGAATTTTTTCTTAAAAAAATACCTGAAATCAGGTATTGATAAAAATTTAACATATGATTAAATTTGGATGTTAATTATTTTGATAAAATTAATATTTTTTAACATTAATTACTGTTTTTTTTCTAAAAAATTCATTTCAGCAAATTTTAAAGTGGAATTATTCAAGAGAAACGAAGTGAAAACTTTTACCGGATGAAAAATAATAATTTGCAACCAATATTCAAGATAATGGGCTTTTGATTTAATTTTAGTAATTGTTATATAGACAATACATCAAGGGAAACACATATATACTAAATTTTATTTTTATGAATCTAACATTAAAAGAGGCAAAATATTTTTTCACCATTCTGATACTACTTAGATTTGTGACTAATTCATTTTCACAGACCTTGAATCCATCCTCAATTTCTACAAACGGAACTGTAAACACAATAGTTCAAGATAGTACCAGTATTTACATTGGGGGTAGTTTTTCTACTGCAGGTTACAAAACCTCTGGTATTGCATTAATTAATTCCGAAGGAAAAAATGCTATTGGCTTTCTATCAGTGGGAAATACTATTAATACAAGTATTCCTGATGGAAATGGTGGTTGGTATATTGGAGGCTCTTTTACTTTTCAAGGTAAAAATAATCTTATTCATATTCTTGCTAACAATACCCTTGATGTAGCTTTTTCTCCAAATCCAAATTCCACTATTAGAGCTTTAGTTTTAGAAGGTTCTACTTTATATGTTGGCGGTAGTTTTACACAAATAAATGGTCAAGCAAGAAACAACCTTGCTGCGGTAAACTCATTAACTGGAACTGTTCTACCTTGGAATCCTAATCCTAATGGAGCTGTTAACACCTTGGCAAAAGATGGAAACATAATATATGCTGGTGGTAGTTTTACAATTATTAGTGATCGAGAAAATAAATATTTCGCAGCAATTGAAAGTTTAACAGCTGCTTCAATTCCCTCGGTTTCTACCAATAATACTGTGGATGTAATTAAGTACGATAGTGATAATGTTTACTTAGGAGGTTCCTTCTCTTCCGCTGGCCACTACACAGGAAGCTCAACAATATTGACAACATCTTCGGATTTACCTGACTATGATTTCCCAAAAATTACCGGTACAAATTGGGTAAGTATTCCTGATGGAAATGGTGGTTGGTATATTGGAGGCTCTTTTACTTTTCAAGGTAAAAATAATCTTATTCATATTCTTGCTAACAATACCCTTGATGTAGCTTTTTCTGTATATCTTCAAACTAAATTGGACTTTTGCTAATAGAGTATTTCGTTAATAATTCAAAGATAAATGATTTTTTTGATTTGTTAATAATTTTGATTTTTGGTACTCATTTCTTCGGTTTATAATTGCAATTTTCTTTAATCGTTCACGTTCTTTTAAAATCAGTTCACCTCTCCCAAAATATACATCTGCTGGGGTTAAGTTGTTTAATGATTCATGATAGCGTTCATTGTTATACCTATAAACAAATCTTTCTAAAGCAGCTTCTAATTCTTCTGGAGCGAAGTAATTATCAAGTTTCACAACATTTTTCATGGTTCTGTGATAGCGTTCAATTTTTCCTTGTGTTTGTGGATGATTGGGTCTTCCGTGAATTTGATCCATTTGATAACTATCTTTTAAATAGGATTTTCTGTTCAGAGCTAAAGATTCTTCGTGTATTTCTACGAATTTCTTTGATGTAGTTTTCTGCAGTTTGTTTCTTTGGTGTTTTCATAATAATTCAAATTTAAGGATTTTGAAAACACTCTCTTAGTTTTTGTCTAAATCAGTACACTTTTTGCTGACGATTTACAATATTTAGATTATTATCGCCCTTGTAATGTATTGCAGGGGCTTTTTCTTAGAGTTATTATAATAAAATAATTCATTATAAATTCATTTGATTGGGTTTGTTGAAGTATACATTTACATATTATGAAGTCAACTAACGAAGTTAAAGAATATCTCCTTTTACTTAGTTTAAATTTTTAAAAAAAAATAGCTGTAGAACTACTAAAGGACCAAAATTTGATACTTTCTAATAATCGAATAGTTTTTAAAATTAACACCAAATAGTTAGTTGATAGAATTTTTATTCCAATATTCCCTCAATTGCTGAGCATACTGTTTCGGAGTAATCTTTATATAACTCAAAAACTGACTTTCCGTTTGATGTCCTGTAATTTTCATAATAGTCAAAGTATCTAATTTACCATATAAATTGGTTGCAAAAGAACGTCTGCAAATGTGAGAAGAAACTAGTTCATACTTTTGATATATTCCTGTTTTTTTTCTAAAAATCTTCTTTTTCTTTCCATTTTCTTTTACTTCAATTTCATCTATTTTTGCACCTTCAACTTTATCGTTAATTCCGGCTTCTTCGCATACTTTTTTTATGTAGTCATTAAATTTTTGGTCACTTATTTCTCTAGGAAATTTACCATTTCTTTTATCAAGAATTGATTGTACTTGGTTATGAATTGGAATGATAACTGGGTAATCAGTTTTTTTAGTTTGAATTTCTATGAAACCATCAATGATATTTTTTGGAGTCAGTCTTAAGAAATCTGAAATTCTCAATCCAGTTCTCAATCCAATTATAAACCAATCTCTGGCATTATCAAGATAATCCAACTCAAAAACATGATTAAAGATTGAATTGATTTCAACTTCATTCAAGTAAATATCCTTCGTTTTATTGCTTGGAGTATAAAAACTTTGCATCTTTATCTCGTTATTCACTTTTATACCTTTTCTCTCTGCATTGTTGATCATTAATTTTATATCGTCAACATAACCACCGATTGTATTAGGATTTAATTTTTGTTTCTTTTCTAAAAAATCAACAAAATCAGAATGAAATTGCAAATTAATATCAGTTATTAATAATTTCTTATTTTTATAACTTTCAAAAGCTTCAACTTTTTTTAATGTCGTTTTGTAATGCTGAATAGTTCTTGGTTTTACTAAAGTGTTATTCCTAGTTTTTTTTGTTTTAGATTCTTCAATAAATGAATTAATATAATTTGAAAAAAATATTCGATCATCAATCAAATCATTTTTTGTTTCTCTATTGAGAAAAACTTTTATCTTCTCTTTTAACCATGTAGAATTGAAAACTACTCCTTCTTTTAATCCTTTATTGAATTCGCTAACTATAAACCGATCTAAATCTTTAATAGTCAAATTAACATTATCACTATCAAAGCCATTCGTTTGCAAAACTTCAGATTTTGAAATACTCCATCTTCCATTTGGAATTTTCAATCCAGTTGAACATTCTAAGTCAAACTCATTTGATTGTTTGAAACGATAATAAATTGCATTCCAATCATTTTTTGTCTTAACTCTGAAACTACCTGAAGCCATATTATTTTATTTTTAAACAAATATAAAAAACATTTGCTCTATTCCCCTAATGTTCCCCTAAATTTGTTAATTAATAGAAATCAACAAAGATTAATATTAATCTAAAAAACTTATAAAGGCTTTATTTACAATGCTTTTGAGGTAATAATTACTTTTTTTGAATCATCATTAATGTCATGCATGCACACCTATTACCCGCACAAAGCTCAAACGAAAGTTTGGGCTTTTTTTGTGAATTTTTGTTCGTTAGAAAATTTATTTATCAAACTATAACGTTTGCGATTTGATTTTTATAAAATTTTATTCTTAAAATATTCGGATTTTAATAAAATTAACTAATTTAGAAAGTTATTTAGTTTATTTATTACACAGATATTTTATGAAACGAATTCTACTCCTTTGCTTATTTTTATTTTCTACCAAATCAAGTTTACTTAACGCACAAAATTTTGGCACTTTTGCTTCTGCTGTTTGGATTACCGATTGTAATACATCCAACTTTTTTAATACAACCGGTGAAGGTGCAAGTTTGATTGGCCCTCCTGAAAATGTATTCACGAATACGAATTTTGGTGTTTTTATTCAGAACTCAGGCACTTTTGTTTTACGTGGCGGAGAAGTAAAAACGTTTAAAAACAGTAGCGGAAACGCTTGCAGTGTTCGAATGAATTATCGAATTTATTTGGAATCGGAAGCTCCAGGTGCTTTTTCAATAATTGATTTTCCTTTTTTTGAAAATTGTACTGTTGGTTCAAGCGAATTTCCGTCCGGCGGACCTTGTGGTGAAGGAGATCAAAAATGGCAAGAAGTTATTGAAGACGGACAAACATTACCCTATGCTCCGGTTGATTTAACAAATTTTACTCCGGGCAACTATGTTTTAGAAGTTTACTATGATGCAACAGGTGATTTAAACTCTAATTCAGAATGTGATGATACTGTTTTTGTTAGCGATTTTGGCAATAATTTCAAAGCTTATTTTACCATTACTGAACAACCTGCATTTATTTTTGGAAATCCAATTACTTGCGGTGGTTCTGAAGGAAGCATTATGATTTCAAATTTGAATGCGAATTCAACTTATGCTTTTACTTATTCGGATGATGGTGATTCGATTGGACCAAACTCAATTACGGCAGACGAAAACGGAAATTATGTGATTTCTAACTTGAATGCAGGAACATATTCTGATTTCAATTTCATCATAAATAATTGCACGACAACTTCAAATATATCCATAAATTTAACTGATCCTATTGTAAATCCACCAACTTCAGGAGGAAATCAAACGGTTTGCGAGGCGAGTCCAATTCAAACATTAACGGCAAATGCAACTACATCAGATGGTTCAATAATTGTTTGGTATGATGCCGAAATAGATGGAAATATCATTACAAATCCAACTTTGCAAACTATTGGAAGTGTTACTTATTATGCTGAAGCCCAAAATGAAACTTCCAATTGCATTAGTTTAACTCGAACTGCGGTTACTTTGACAATCAACCCTGCTCCTGCTGCTCCAACCGGAGAAACGACTCAAACTATTTGTAGCCCTTTAACTGTGGTTTTTACACTAAATTTCTTAGTAGTGAATGGAACCAATTTACAATGGTATGCAGATGCTGACGGAACAATTCCTTTACCTTCCGACACTCCTTTGGTAAATAATACAACGTATTATGTTACTCAGACTGTTGATGGTTGTGAAAGCAATGAATATCTAACTATAATAGTGTTTTTAAATCAATTTATTACTCCAGCCTTTGATTTTGAATCAGAATTAACCATTTGCGAAAATGGTACTGTTCCGATTTTAGAATTGATTTCTACAAATGGAATTGAAGGAATTTGGACACCTACTTCAATCGACAATATGCAAAATGGAGTTTACACTTTTGAAACGTTGGATGAATGTGCAACTAGTTTCACTTTATCCGTTACGATTACATCACCAGCAACACCAACTTTCAATTTTGAAAATGAAATTACAATTTGTACTATTGCTCAAGCTCCCATTTTGCCCTTAACAGATAACAGTGGAATTAGTGGCGAATGGAGTCCTGCTGTGATTAGTGAAGAAAATGGAAACATTTATACTTTTACTCCAGACGAAAATCAGTGTGCTAATAATTTCACTCTAACTGTCATTATTAGTTCTTTTCCATCGCCTGTTTTTGATTTTGAAAACACAATTACAATTTGTTCTGGTGATGAAGTTCCTATTCTACCTGATGAAGATAGTAATGGAGTTAATGGATTTTGGGAGCCTTCCTCTATTGATAACCTAAATGGAGGCACTTATACATTTACTGCCCTTAATTCAGAATGTGCCGGGAATTTTGAATTAACGGTTTTTGTTAATCAACCCACAATTCCAACATTCTCATTGCCGGAGTCGGTATGTTTCAATAGTGAATCAATTTCTCTACCAACCAATTCGGATAATGGAATTGAAGGTGTTTGGGAACCCGCAACTATCAATTCAACTCAAGAAACGCTTTATACTTTTAGACCTTTAGACCCAAGTTGTACAACAAATTATTCTACAACAATTGCTGTAATACCCGAATTTTCGATACTAATTACTGATGAATGTGAAAACAATCAATTCTCAATCGGGGTTCAACTCAATGACAATTCCAATTTAATTTTAAATGATTATGTTTGGACGAATCAAAACGGTGTAACTGTTGGATCCAACTCATCTACTTTTAATGTAACAGAATATATTCGAAGCACTCCTGAAACCGAAACTTTTCCATTAGAGTTTAAGGTAAAAGCAACTTCTGTGGATGGTTGTTTTGCAGAAGAAAACATTAGCATTCCAACTATTTTTTGTGGTATTCAAAAAGGGATTTCTCCCAACGGTGACAACTTAAATGACTATTTTGATTTGGCTTTATTGGATGTTGATAAGCTTTCAATTTTTAATCGTTATGGACGAAAAGTGTATGCTTTAAACAATTATACCAATCAATGGTATGGTCAAACAGATGACGGTAAAGAACTTCCTTCTGCAACATATTATTATGTGATAGAATTTAAAAATGGCGAGTCAAAAACCGGCTGGATTTATATTATACGAGAAGAAAGTCGATAAAATATTTTATTGTGTTACAAAAAGCCAATCAAGTCATTTTGATTGGCTTTTTGTCTTAAAAATAAGTTAATCTAAAAAAGGCACCATCAAAAAATCACTACTTTGGCTATTTAAATTAAATTTCCAATGAAAAATAAAATTTTTTTAATGATGATTATGGGATTATCAGTTAGTCAAATTGAAGCACAAGAACTCAAAAATTCATTTTCTTCTAACCCTTTTTTCAATTCGTACAATACACCATTTAATGTTCCACCTTTTCATTTAATTAAAAATGAACATTTTAAACCGGCTATTGAAGAAGGAATAAAAAAACAAGACGGTGAAATAAAAGCCATCACAAATAACAAAAGTGTTGCTACGTTTGACAACACCATTCTTGCATTAGAAAATTCAGGTGAATTATTATCTAATGTTTCTACCGTTTTTTATAATTTGAATTCAGCAAATACGAATGAAGAAATTCAAAAAATTGCTACAGAAGTTGCTCCATTAATGTCTGCTCACGGAGACAATATTAATCTAAACGAAAAATTATTTGCCAGAGTTAAATCGGTTTGGGAACAAAAAGAAAAACTGAAATTAAATCCGGAACAAAGTAAATTATTAGAAAAAACATACAAAAGATTTGTTCGTAGCGGAGCCAATTTGAATGAAAAAGACAAACAACGTCTTCGAGAATTGAACAGTGAATTGGCGGTTTTAACCCTAAAATTTGGTCAAAATATATTAGCGGAAACTAACAATTACGAATTAGTTATAAATTCTAAAGAAGATTTAGCCGGACTTTCTAACGACTTTATTGATGCTGCTGCTGCAACTGCAAAAGCAAAAGGTAAACCTGGAAAATGGGTAATCACTTTATCGAATTCAAGTGTTATGCCATTTCTTCAATATTCGTCCAACAGAAAATTAAGAGAAGAAGTTTGGACAGCTTACAAAAATCGTTGTAACAACGGTAATGAATTTGATAATAATTCAATTGCGATTCGTTTGGCTTCAATGCGTGCGGAAAAAGCAAAATTATTAGGCTACAAAACACATGCTCATTACGGTTTGGAGGAAAGCATGGCAAAAACTCCTGAGAAAGTAATGGAATTTTTAAATCAACTTTGGGAACCTGCCTTAGAAAAAGCAAAAGTAGAAGAAGCAGAAATCAAGCAAATGATGGCTGCTGAAGGCATAAAAGATGACGTTCAGCCTTATGACTGGCGATATTATAGTGAAAAAATAAGAAAGCAAAAATTTGATTTAGATGAAAATGAATTAAAACCTTATTTTAGTTTAGACGCTGTTACCGACGGTGTTTTTATGGTTTGCGAGAAGCTTTACGGACTAAAATTCAAAGAATTAAAAGACGTTCCAACTTATCATAACGATGCCACCGTTTGGGAAGTAACTGAAAAAAATGGAACCCATGTGGGTA
This sequence comes from Flavobacterium sp. T50_26, assembly GCF_057652995.1. Lineage (NCBI taxonomy): Bacteria > Pseudomonadati > Bacteroidota > Flavobacteriia > Flavobacteriales > Flavobacteriaceae > Flavobacterium > Flavobacterium sp. T50_26. The sequence continues at coordinate 115,853 of NZ_JBYFCC010000008.1, read as the reverse complement.
TTTTATACATGGATTTTTATCCAAGAGATTCAAAACGCGGTGGTGCTTGGATGACATCCTACCGTCCGCAAAAAACAGAAAACGGAAAACGAATTGCTCCGGTAATTTCAATTGTTTGTAATTTTACAAAACCAACGGAAAACGCTCCGGCCTTGTTTACTTTTGATGAAGTAACGACTTATTTTCATGAATTTGGTCATGCGTTGCACGGATTACTTTCCGACGTAACCTATGAAAGTTTGGCAGGAACAAGTGTTTCAAGAGATTTCGTAGAATTACCATCACAAGTTATGGAAAATTGGGCTTCAGATCCGGAAGTATTAAAAATGTATGCTAAACATTATAAAACAGGACAAGTGATTCCGGATGCATTAATCCAAAAATTAGAAAATGCCGGAACCTATGGTCAAGGTTTTGCTACAGTTGAATATTTAGCTTCTGCCTTTTTAGACATGGATTTTCATACTTCGGAAGGCACAATTTCAGGTTCTGCCAATCAGTTTGAATTGAATTCAATGAAAAGCAAAGGATTAATAAAATCCATTATTCCTAGACACAGAGCTACTTATTTCAGTCATGTTTTTGCAGGTGGATATTCTGCCGGCTACTACAGCTATATTTGGTCTGGAGTTTTAGATACTGATGCCTTTGATCAATTCAAAAAAACATCATTGTTCAATTCTGCAAAAGCAAATTCGTTCAGAAAAAACATCTTGGAAAGAGGTGGAACAGAAGAACCAATGGAATTATATAAAAAATTCAGAGGAGCAGAACCAAGCATTGAACCATTGTTGAAAAAACGTGGCTTAGACAAAAAATCAAAATAATTATATAGGTTAGGTTAATTTAATTCAAAAAAAATCCCGAGATGATTATCATTTCGGGATTTTTTAATTTATTTTATCCGTGGTAAACTCTTGAGAAAACTATTTTACCATCTCTGATTTCAAGTACTTCTGCCACCAACAAATCTTCTTCATCGTTCACAGATCGAACATATTCCATAAAAACTCTATCTGTATTGGCTGTGAGCGACGTTACCTTATATTTTAATGTTGGCAAACGTTCAAATGAATCTTTCCACCAATCTCTCATGGCTTCTTTTCCAATTACCAACCCGTTTGTTTCGGGTTTTCTAAGTTTCAATTTCGGGCTGAAATGTTGGGCATTATCATCATAAAGCGATAATAATTGTTCTAAATTATGTTGATTAAATGCATCAAACCATTTGTAGGCTATTGACATTGTTTCTTGTGAATTCATTAATAATTTTTCAAATTAATGATTTCCTGCTCCGTTAAAAATCGCCAATTTCCTCTTGGTAAATTCTTTTTGGTTAATCCGGCAAACGAAACGCGATCTACTTTTAAAACATCATATTTAAATTTTTCAAAAATAGCACGAACTACTTTTACATTTGGAGTTCTAAGTTTTATTCCAATCTCTGTTTTCGGTTGATCTTCGATATAACTAATTTCATCTACATATAACTTATGTTCATCAAATGAAACACCACCGGCAATTTTTTCTAAATCTTCAAATTTTAGATTTTTATCTAATGTAACTTGGTAAATTTTTGTCGATTTTTGATTCGGTAAACTGAATTTACGAATGATATCAGTATCATTCGTAAACAACAAAAGTCCGGTTGTATTTTTATCCATTCTACCAATCGCTTGCACTTTGGCTTGCGTAGAATTTTTGATTAATTCAAAAACATTTCGCATATCGCGATCATCTTCCACGGAAGTGGTAAAGTTTTTCGGTTTATTCAATAAAATATATTCTTTCTTTTCAGGAATAATCGTTGATCCGTCAAAATTAACGACATCACCTGGTTTTACTTGATATCCCATTTCAGTGATAACTACACCATTTACTTTTACGTTTCCTGATTGAATGTAAATATCGGCATCACGACGCGAACAAGCACCGGAATTGGCTATGTATTTATTTAAACGAATATCGTCTGATTTTACTTTTGGTTTAGCTGCCGGAGTTGCTGCTGTAGTTTTTGACCCAGTCGATTTAGCCGCTGTTGCTGTTGCTTTTTTAGGCTTTTGCGAACGCTTATCCATTGCTGGTTTTGGCTTACTAAAACCCGTTGATTTACCCTTTGTAGTTCTGTTGGAAGTTGATTTTCTGTTGCTTCCGTCTTTCTTGTCCATCCTTGAAAATTTTTGCAAAGATACGCAATTGGAAATTGGAATCGGAAGTTGTTTTACTTTTCAGGTTTATATATCCAAAACATCTCTTCCGTGCACCAAAACGGATGGTTTGATTAAGACTATACTAAAAACACCGGCAACAATTATAAACTTAATAATGTTGTGCAAAAGCAAGTAATTTTCTTTAGAATCCGATTTCCATAATTTGATTAGAAAGAAAATTAAAATGACAAAACTTGCATAAAAATAGATATCCATATAACCAACATCATAAATTTCAATGAGAATATAAACCGGAATGACTGTGCATAAAACCAGGAAAGTAATGATTTTTTTAGAAAAAGATTCGCCTAAAATAACCGGAATAGTTCTGTAATTTTGTGCCAAATCACCAATAATATTCTCTAAATCTTTAATCATTTCACGAATCAAAATCAATAAAAACAAGAAAGAAGCGTGAGCAAAAATGACGTAATATTTTTCATTATTTAAGTTAAAAATAATGGAATCAATTTTTTGGTAATACAACAGAATGGCAAAAAAAGGTAAAATTGCCAACAAGGCAGCCGTAATATTTCCGATAATTGGGAATTTTTTTATCTTATGCGAATAAAACCAAATCAGAAAAATATAAGCAGAAAAAAAGAAAACAGCTCGCCAGGAAACCAATGTAGCAATCAGAAATACAAAAAAATTAAGTCCGAAATAAACTTGCAACTTCGTTTTTTGCGAAACCAATCGATCCAACATTGTTTTATTGGGTTTATTGATTAAATCTTTCTGACTGTCGTAAAAACTATTAATGATATAACCTGATGCGATTGTTAACGTAGAAGCCAATACGATAATAAACAGATTTAAATCTAAAATTACATCCAAAGCCCTCGTCTTAGGAGACAAAATAAAAATCGCCGACAGGTATTGAGCTAAAATGATAATCGGAATATTATAGCCTCTTACCACCGAAAACAAACTGATTATTTTCATTAAAATCAATTTATTTTTTCTGGATAATGCCATACTATAAAGAAAAAATCAATTGGAATTCTTGATTTTTATTAGGTTTTTTAAAATTGATAAACAACTTCTAGTTTGTAGTCTTTTAGAGAAGCTTTTGCTTTTTCCAAATCTTGTGTAAAACCAAGAATGTAACCGCCACCGCCGGAACCACAAAGTTTTAAATAATAGTCATTTGTATCGATTCCGTTTTGCCAAACATTGTGAAATTGTTCTGGAATCATTGGTTTAAAATTATTTAACACCACTTTAGATAATTTTTTGGTGTTGCTAAAAAGAGATTTCATATCGCCTTGTAAAAAGTTTTCTACGCAGGCGTCAGTATGTTTAACAAATTGTGTTTTAAGCATTTTTCTAAACCCTTGGTCTTTCAAGTTTTCCATAAAAATGTTGACCATTGGAGCAGTTTCACCAATAATTCCGGAATCCAACAAAAACACAGCACCTTTTCCATTCGTAACTTGTGACGGAATTCCGGTTGGTTCAATGTTATCTTTCGAATTAATTAAAATCGGTAAACTTAAATAGCTATTCAACGGATCTAAACCAGAGCTTTTTCCGTGGAAAAAAGATTCCATTTGCGAAAAAACAGCTTTTAATTGCAATAATTTTTCTCGTGTTAAATTCTCTAAAACCGTGATTTTATTGTTGGCATATTTATCATAAATAGCAGCCACTAATGCACCGCTACTTCCCACACCATAGCCTTGCGGGATAGATGAATCAAAGTACATTCCTCTATCAATATCTTGCTGAAGTAATTCTAAATTGAAAGTCACCAACTCCGGTTGCTCGGCTTGCAATTGCTCTAAGTGAGCAGTAAATCTTCGTAAACTTTCGTTTGATTTAATTGCTTCCGGCGACGGATTTTCACTCACTTTCAATGCTCCGTTATAAAAATTATAAGGTATAGAAAGTCCTTTTGAATCTTTGATGATTCCGTATTCTCCAAAAAGAAGAATTTTTGAGTAAAAAAGTGGTCCTTTCATAGTTTCTATTTGGGCTTTTGTGTCATTTCGACGAAGGAGAAATCGCATTTTCAAACTCACGTGATGTGATTTCTCCTTCGTCGAAATGACACAGACTAAATTATTATTTTATTTGATATTTTACTTTAATTTCTTCCATTATTTCGTAAAAATCTACATATTCACCTCGTTCAATTTCTCGTTCTCCCTCTTCAATTTCATCACGTTGCTCTTGTGTCAATTCTTCCCAAAAGTCTTTTTTTGGGTTTTAAAAACATTCTTAATCGCATTGATGATAGAAACATCGTTGGTTTCTGTCAGCATTTTAATTAATTTTTGCTTTTCTAATTGAATGTCCATCACAAATTTTTTATAAAGATAGTACTTTTTTTATTCCAAAAACATAGCTCCGTTTCCAATTTCATCGCAAATATACTGTTCGTTTTGACAATGCACAACTAATTCATTCTTAATAAATTGCAAAACTTCTTCGCGAACGTTTGCGGGATATAGCACGTGTACATTTGCTCCGGCATCTAAAGTGAAACAAACTTGAATGGCTGTTTCTTGCCTAAATTTCCAAATTTTGTTGATGATTTCCAAAGTGTTAGGTTTCATCAGAATAAAATAGGGCATTGATGTCATCATCATCGAATGAAGGGTTAAAGCTTCACTTTCCACTAATTTGACAAATTCATTCACATCACCATTCGCTAAAATGGTTTTGATTTGCGACAAATTTTGATGAGCCTGTTCAAATCGTTTCTCGGCATACGGATGACCATTCATCAAATCGTGACCTAATGTGCTGGAAACTTGTTTTTCGCCCTTATCTACTAATAAAATCGTGTCTTGGTAATTTTTAAAATTGGGATGAAGTTCAGAAAATTCAATCCCAAATAAATCAGAACTGTTTTCAGTTTGCTGATGATTTCCCCAAATAACGACTTCGCCTTTTATACTTCTGCAAGCACTTCCTGAACCTAATCGAGCCAAAAAAGAAGCTTTTTGGTTAAAATATTCCGCTGTTATTTCGGGATTTAATTCCTTTTCTAAACTCATAAAATTCACCGCCAACGCAGCCATTCCCGAAGCCGAAGAGGCAATTCCTGAACTATGCGGAAAAGTATTTTGTGTATCAATCGTAAAATGATACTCTTTTAAAAATGGCAAAAAAACCTCAACTCGTTCCAGAAATTTTTGAATTTTTGGTCGGAATGATTCTTTCGGCTTTCCTTCAAACAACAAATCGAATGAAAAATTATCTGTTTTTTCAATTTTAGAAAAAGACAGATTTGTGATGGTTTTACAATTTTTCAACGTAAAACTAATGGATGGATTGGCAGGAATTTGATTTTCCTTTTTCCCCCAATATTTCACTAAGGCGATATTACTGGGAGCCGACCATTGAAAACTTCCATTTTCTACTGTTTTAGAATAATTTTTCGGAATAAAATCTGAAGGAGATTGCATGCAATTTATTTTTGAGCAAAGATACATTTTTTGAGTGATTCGCTATTTTTTGGCAGCAGAATTGTTACATTTGAATAAAAAATAGTATGTCAAAAATAGTAAAAATTGCGATTGCCGTTGCCATTTGTTTGGCCGTTGGATATGGTTCGAGTTTAGTGACACAATCTTCGATTACTACTTGGTATCCAACCATAAATAAACCATCTTTTAATCCGCCCAACGAGGTATTTGCTCCGGTTTGGACGATTTTGTATGTGATGATGGGTGTAAGTGCCGGATTAGTTTGGAGCAAAATAGAATCTGTTCCAGTTTTAGTAAAAAAAGCACTTTGGGTTTTTGTAATTCAATTGATTTTGAATGCGTTGTGGAGTTTTTTATTTTTTGGATTACAGAATCCGTTTTTAGCTTTAGTTGAAATTCTTTTGCTTTGGTTAATGATTTTTGAAACCATCAAATTGTTCAAACCGATTGATGCATTAGCAAGTAAATTAATGATTCCGTATTTACTTTGGGTGAGTTTTGCGATGATTTTGAATGGAAGTATTTGGTGGTTGAATAGGTAAACCTCACCCCCAGCCCCTCTCCAAAGGAGAGGAGAGCCGAGATGTTGAAAATATATCTGTTTTATTAAACCCCCAAAACACTTTCAATCTCCATAACTTCTCCCGATTGCAAATTAGCTAAATGAAAATTTCCAATTCGTACACGAACTAAACGTAAAGTTGGGAAACCTACCGCAGAAGTCATTTTTCGTACTTGTCTAAACTTTCCTTCCGTGAGTGTGATAGAAACCCAAGAGGTTGGTCCGTGTCGTTCATCACGAATTTTTTGCGAACGAAGCGGGAAATTTGGATCCTCAATCAATTTTGCTTGACATTTTTTGGTTTTGTATTTGGTTCCTTTAAAACCAATTAAAACCCCGTTTTGAAGTTGCTCTACGGCTTCTTGTGTGATGATTCCGTCCACTTGAGCATAATATTCTTTTTCTACTTTTTTGCTTCGTACGACTTCGCTCATCATTCCATCGGTTGTGAGAATAAGCAAACCTTCTGAATCTTCGTCTAAACGACCAATTGCCATTGTTCCGGGAGGAAAATCGTGTAATTCGCCCAACAACTTTTTAGTTCGCTTTAGTTCATAGATAAATTGACTAAGGTAGCCGTAGGGTTTGTGGATTAAGAAATGGCGGTGGTTCATCATTTTTTATTAGCTTTCAGTCGCAGCTTATCCAATCTTGTTAATCCAGCGATTTTGAAATTGATTCATTATTTCAGAGATTCCTCCTATCGTCGGAATGACAAACTTTGTGGGAAACTGCTATAAATCAAAAAAGCTATCCACAAAAGTGGAAAGCTTTTCATTGGTCTAACTACTAAACCAGGACTTCCTTTCGGTCGTCCAAAACAACACAACTATTTTAAATACTTTTTTGGGCAAAAAAGCGATTCATTACTGAATCGCTTTTTCCAATTTAGCGGTCTGGACGGGACTCGAACCCGCGACCCCATGCGTGACAGGCATGTATTCTAACCAACTGAACTACCAAACCTTCGCTTAATTGCGGTTGCAAATATACAACACATTTCAACATCTGCAAGTGTTTTGACTACTTTTTTTTAGAATATTTTTTCATCCATTATCCAAACATTTGTTTTTCAACCAAGTATGTGGTTAATATTTTTTCAAAATTGGCTCCCACATTCACAGGAACATATTTTATTTTGTTTTGAGCACACGTCATCGCTATTTTTTTGAAATAGGAATCTACGCTTTTTTCATAAGCCTCTTTGATGTTTTCGGCAAACAAATTAACTGTTTCGCCGGTTTCAACATCAATAAATTTTCTTGGAGCATTATCAAAATCGAAGTTGAGTTCTCTTTTTTCATCCACAACGTGAAATAAAACGACTTTGTGTTTGTTGTGTTTCAAATGTTGAAGAGCATTAAAAAGTGCTTCTTCTTCACCGGATTGAAACATATCGGTAAACAAAATAATCATCGAACGACGGTGTACTTTTTCGGCAATTTGATGTAAAAATGTACCTGTTTCGGTTGGTTTGGAGATTTTCGGATTCTCCAATAAATCTTCCAATTTGTTTAAAACCATTCGATGATGACGGTCACTTCCTTTTTCAGGAGCATAATATTCATACGTATCAGAATAAACGCTTAAACCCACGGCATCGCGTTGTTTCTTTAATAAATTCATCAAAACAGCAGAAGCTAAAACTGAAAATCCAATTTTACTTTCATAAAAAGGTTCGTCATTTTTTAACTTTGGAAAATGCATAGAAGAAGAGTTATCAATAATTAAATGACAACGAAGATTGGTTTCTTCTTCATACTTTTTGGTGTATAAGCGGTCGGTTTTTGCAAATAACTTCCAATCGATATGCTTGGTACTTTCTCCTTTATTATAGACTTTATGTTCGGCAAATTCGGCTGAAAAACCGTGAAAAGGTGATTTATGCATTCCGGAAATAAAGCCTTCTACTACTTGATTGGCTAGTAATTCAAGGTGCTTAAAACCGGATATTATTTCTTTTTGAGATTCGATGTTCATCTTTTCTTCGTCTATTTACCAAATTGGTTCGATTCAAAGATAAAGAAAAGTTCAGCATAAAAAAAGGCCTGATTTTCATCAGACCTTGAAATTTATTTTTATTGAAAATTACAACAATGCATCAATTGCATCCGTGTAATTTTTCTTTGGAGCAACACCCACTTGTCTTCCCACTACTTCTCCATTTTGAAATACTAAAACAGTTGGAATGTTTCTAACGCCATATTTTGCTGCAAATTCTTGGTTTGCATCTACGTCAACTTTTCCAACAACAGCCTTTCCTTCATATTCTGTTGCGATTTCATCAATAACCGGTCCAACCATTCTACAAGGTCCGCACCATGCTGCCCAAAAATCTACTACTACCGGTTTATCTGATTTTAAAACTACTTCATCAAAAGTAGCATCTGTAATTGCTAATGCCATTTTATATTTTTTTATTGATTATTATTTGTTTTCTTAACACTGCAAATTTAAAAATTTAAAACTTAATGAAGTGTTAATTGAAAATTAGTTTTGATTATGTATGTATTTGTGGAATTGATGGTTAATTCAACCTAAAATCAACCTGCTTTTTCTCCAACTCACTTAATAATTCATTTGAAATTTGAACTTTCAGCTTGCGACTTGGCATACTTAACTTCGTTACCATTCTGATTTCCTCATTTGGAGCGTCAATTTCCATTTCAATATCTTCTAAATTTTCAATATCTAAATCATCATCCGAAGCAATTACAATTGGTTTTATTTCTACTTCTTTTTTGACTTTTTCTAATTCCATCACTTCAAAAGTAACTGTGTTATCTCCTTGAAAAGTTTTAAAAATAGCACTTAAATCGGCTATCAAATTTTGTTGCAATGCCATGATGTCCATTTGAATTGTCAATTTTTTTGCAAACTGTGGCAAAACATCTTGCAAATACTGAATTAATTGAAATGTAATTCGTGGATCGCCTTTTTTACCGGTTTCTTTGTTTGCCCAACCTTCACGCACCATCACTTTCATAAACGTAAAATTATTTTGGATGATAAAATGTCGGAATTTTAAATATTCTTCACCATAAATTCTAAATTCGTGGCTTTCGTCATATCCTTCCAACATAAACGACGCCCAGCCTTTTCCGTTTTGAGCCACACGATGTTGAACGTTAGTTATAATTCCGCCAAAACATAATGTTTTATTGACGTGCTGTTCTAAATTTTTAAGGTATTCTAATTTTGAATTACAGAAATATTTCATCTCAAATCGAAAATCATCTAACGGATGTCCGGAAATGTAAATTCCAACCACTTCTTTTTCTTTGGCTAGTTTTTCCATCGTGCTCCATTCATCGCAAGGCGGAACTTGTGGTTCTGCAATTTGCACATCGCTTGCTTCACCAAACAAACTCACTTGAGCTGAATTTTCATTTTCCTGAAATTTTGCTCCGTAACGAATCGCTTTTTCCAAAAACGTAATATTATCACCATCGTGATGAAAATATTGTGCACGATGCGTTGTCGAAAAACCATCAAATCCACCTGCTAAAGCTAAATTTTCAAAGGCCTTTTTATTCGCGGCACGCAAATCGATACGCTTTGCTAAATCAAAAATAGATTTATATTTTCCATCTTTTAATCGGTTTTGCACGATGGTTTCTACTGCTCCTGCTCCTACTCCTTTGATGGCTCCCATTCCAAAACGAATCGCCCCATCATCATTTACTGTAAATTTATAAAACGATTCATTCACATCGGGACTCAATACTTTCATACCCATTCGTTTGCATTCTTCCATAAAAAACGAAACCTGTTTTATGTCGTTCATATTATTAGAAAGCACCGCCGCCATATATTCCGCAGGATAATGAGCTTTAAGATAAGCCGTTTGATAACCAATCCAAGCATAGCAAGTGGAATGCGATTTGTTGAAGGCATAACTCGCAAAAGCTTCCCAATCTTTCCAAATTTTTTCTAAAACAGTTGCATCGTGACCTTTAGATGCTGCTTGTTCTATGAATTTTGGTTTCATTTTATCCAACGTTGCTCTATCTTTTTTACCCATCGCTTTACGCAAAACGTCGGCATCACCTTTTGAAAAATCGGCTAAAGATTGAGACAAAAGCATTACTTGCTCTTGATATACTGTAATTCCATAGGTCTCGCTCAAATATTCTGCACAAGCATCTAAGTCATATTTTATTTCTTCTTGTCCATTTTTTCTAAGAACAAAAGACGGAATATATTCTAATGGTCCCGGTCGATACAACGCATTCATAGCAATTAAATCGCCAAAAACAGTAGGCTTTAAATCACGAAGGTATTTTTGCATTCCAACCGATTCATATTGAAAAATTCCGACTGTTTCACCACGTTGAAAAAGCTCATACGTTTTGACATCATCAATTGGAAAAGCATCCGGATCGAGTTCTTTTCCGGTTCGATATTTAATTAATTTAACCGTATCTTTTATTAACGTAAGGGTTTTTAATCCCAAAAAGTCCATCTTCAACAAACCGGCACTTTCAACCACCGAGTTGTCAAATTGGGTAACATATAAATCCGAATCTTTTGCTGTTGCTACAGGAACAAAATTGGTAATATCGCTTGGCGTAATGATAACTCCGCATGCATGAATTCCGGTATTTCGCAGCGAACCTTCTAACACTTTTGCTTGTTGGATAGTTTCTCCGGCTAATTCACCTTGATTAGCAATCGCAATTAATTCTTTAATATTATCAAATTCATCCGAACGAACGGCTTTTTTAACTTCTTCGATTGAATCGGATAAAAATCGGGCTAAACTCCATTTTCCAGGCATCATACCCGGAATTAATTTGGCTAATTTATCGGCTTCAAAAAGGGGTAAATCCAGCACACGAGCGGTATCTCTCAAGGATGATTTGGTTGCCATTTTACCATACGTGATAATCTGTGCCACCTGATTTGAACCGTATTTATCAATCACATATTGCATCACGCGACCACGACCTTCATCATCAAAATCGATATCAATATCGGGCATTGAAACCCTGTCCGGATTCAAGAAACGCTCAAAAAGTAAATCGTATTCTAAGGGGTCAATGTTCGTAATCCATAAACAATATGCCACCACCGAACCGGCAGCCGAACCACGACCGGGACCTACGGAAACATCCATTTCACGAGCGGCTCTGATAAAATCTTGAACAATCAAAAAGTATCCCGGGTAACCCGTATTTTCGATGGTTTTTAATTCGAAATCCAATCGTTCTTCAATTTCGGGAGTAATAGTTCCATATCGCTTTTTAGCTCCTTCATACGTGAGATGTCTCAAATATAAATTCTCACCTCTTTTCCCACCATCTTCTTCATCTTCTGGAACTAAAAATTCTTCAGGAATATCAAACTTTGGAAGTAAAACTCCTCGAGCTAAATCGAAAATTTCAATTTTATCGACTACTTCGCTAATGTTTAAAATTGCTTCCGGTAAATCGGCAAAGAGTTTTTTCATCTCGTCGCCCGACTTAAAATAATATTCTTGATTGGGTAAACCGTAACGATAACCTCGACCTCGACCTATGGGTGTCGCTTGTTTTTCACCATCGCGAACACAAAGCAAAATATCATGAGCATTGGCATTTTCTTTATCTACATAAAATACATTGTTCGTAGCCACCATTTTTACATCATGCTTTCTGGCTAACGAAATCAACGAAGTATTTACTCGATTTTCGTCTTCTTGATTGTGTCGCATCAATTCGATGTAAAAATCATCACCAAATTCAGTTTTCCACCAGAGCAAGGCTTCTTCTGCTTGATTTTCGCCAATATTTAAAAGTTTATTCGGAATTTCACCGGACAAACTTCCCGACAAAACAATCAAATCTTCTTTATATTTTTGAATAACTTCTTTGTCAATTCGGGGAACATAATAAAAACCGTCCGTATAACCAATGGATGACATTTTGGCTAAATTATGGTAACCCTTTTTATTCTTAGCCAGAAAAACCACTTGATAGCCATTGTCTTTTCGAGTTTTATCTTTATGATTATCACAAACAAAAAATTCGCAACCTACAATGGGTTTGATAATTGTTTCTGTGGGATTTTCTCCGGCTTCAATTGCTGCTTTATTTTTAGCTTCGGCTGATTTATTATGGTATAAAACATCGCGAACAAAATGAAAAGCTCCCATCATATTGCCTATGTCGGTCATGGCAACCGCAGGCATTTTGTTTTTTACGGCTGCTTTTACCAAATCGGCAACCGAAATAGTGGATTGCAAAACGGAAAATTGCGAATGATTATGCAAATGCACAAAATCAACATCAACTAATGTTTTTTGGTTTTCAACTAACTCCTTTTTAGGAATTTCTTTTGGCTGTTCTTTTTGAAATTGTTTCCGAATGGCTTCAGAAGCTTCATTTAAATTAATATGTTTTAATCCGATAAGTTGAATTTCTTTCGGATTTTGTTCGTTAAAATTTTTGAAATAATCGGTCGGAACATCGAGTTCTTCTTTGGTAAAAATTTCTCTTCTTATCAATTCCAAAAAGCATCTTGTCGTTGCTTCCACATCGGCAGTTGCATTATGAGCTTCTGAAAAAGGAACGCCAAAAAGATATTGATGCAATTCGGTTAACGTAGGCAACTTGAACTTTCCACCTCTTCCGCCGGGAAGTTTCAACAGGTTTGCAGTAACTTCGGTACAAGTGTCTAGAACCGGCATAGCACTCATTGGAGAATTCACATTCATTCGATGAAATTCGCATCCCATAATATTCACATCAAAACCAACATTTTGACCAACGATGAATTTGGCTTTGTTTAAAGCGATATTGAATTTTTCGAGTACTTCATTTAAAGGAATTCCTTCTTGTTGAGCCAATTCGGTTGAAATACCGTGAATTCGTTCGGCATCGTACGGAATATTAAATCCGTCCGGTTGTACAAGATAATCTTGATGCTCAACCAAATTTCCCATTTCGTCGTGCAATTGCCAAGCAATTTGAATGCAACGGGGCCAGTTGTCGGTATCGGTTAGTGGTGCATCCCATCGTTTGGGCAAGCCGGTGGTTTCGGTATCGAAGATTAAAAACATGCGAGAGTTATTAAAGAATAGTCCTTAGTGGTGAGTCCTTAGTGATGAGTTAAAAAACCATCAATAATTACATTTTCAAAAATACATTTTACCGCAGAGAATATCAATTTTAGTTATCAACAAAAAACCATCCTGATTGCTCAGAATGGTTTTGTTGATGTGTATAAAGAAAAAATACTAGTATCTTCCTCCTCCGCCACCGCGACTGTTTCCACCACCGCTGTAGCCACCGCCACCACGACTGTTTCCACCACCACCGTAACCACCACCGCCTGAACGGTTGTTGTTAAAGCTTCTTTTTTCGCCTTCCGGTTTTGGTTCTGATTTGTTTACCACAATAGCACGACCTTGAACGGTTGCTCCGTTTAGTTCGTCGATAGCTTTTTGACCTTCTTCGTCATTAGGCATTTCAACAAAACCAAAACCTTTACTTTTTCCGGTAAATTTATCAGTAATTACTTTTACAGAGTCTACTGCTCCATAAGCCTCGAAAGACTCTCTTAAATCTGCTTCCTCAATACTCCAAGGAAGGCTTCCTATAAAAATGTTCATAAAAAATAATATTATTTGAAACAAAGGTAAACTATTAAAATGGCAAACCATCTTAAAAAGCAAACTTTATTTCATAAAATGTTGAAAATAAATAAAAAAGCCATTTCGTTTTTGATTCGAAATGGCTTTTTTGGGACTTTTTTTCTTATTAGTCTTCTTCTATTCCAACAACTGGTACTTTATAAAAAACACCTTGATTGAAGTTTAATATCTCTCCTCCTAATGGATTGTTTGCCATGTTAACTGCATTAAATCGAAATGAGCCGGAAACAGTTCCGTTTGCAGCATCAAATTCTGTAATTTTTATTTCTCCATCACCTTGAAAGTCTTCTTCTGTGGTTATACCTGTGCTGTAAAACAATTCACTACCATCATAGTCAAAAACAAAAGTTGCAACTCGTGATTGGTTTTGACCCAAAACATAAGTTCCCGGATTTCTAGAAGGAATTCGAAGTGTCATGGTTTGTAAACGAGCTTTTGCGGTAATTACTAAACCACCGTTTGGTTGCAAAACGGCTTCGGAATCAATTGCTCTCCAAAATGTATTTTCTAATCTTCCTTGAACAGAAGGTGAATTTAAAACCACATCTTCTTCGCAGGAAATGAATAAAAAAGCAAGAGCTAAAAGAGAAAAATATTTTTTCATTGTATCAATTGTGTTTATTTCTAGAATACAAAAATAGCTTTTCTACTTAATAAACGATATACTTTTTTGTTAAAAACGCTCAAAACATTAAGAATCAACTAATTTAAATAAATTTTGAATCATTGATTTCTATTCCAAAAAACTTTTATATCTTTGCACCCTTAATTAACAGAGGTCGAGAACCTCAAAATTTAATCATACGATTATGCCAGTAAAAATTAGATTACAAAGACACGGTAAAAAAGGAAAACCTTTTTTCTGGATTGTGGCTGCTGATGCAAGAGCCAAAAGAGATGGTAAATTCTTAGACAAAATCGGAACTTACAACCCAAACACTAACCCAGCAACAATTGATTTAAACTTGGACAGTGCTGTTCAATGGTTACACAATGGTGCTCAACCAACTGATACTGCAAGAGCTATCCTTTCATATAAAGGTGCGTTATTGAAACATCACTTGGATGGTGGAGTTAGAAAAGGTGCTCTTACACAAGAACAAGCAGATGCTAAGTTAGCAGCTTGGATTGATGAAAAAGCAAATAAAGTTTCTTCTAAAAAAGAAGGTTTAACTAAAGCACAAGAGAAAGCAAGAGCTGAAGCATTGAAAGCTGAAAAAGTTGCAAATGAAAAACGTGCAAATGCTGCTGCTGATGCTTTGAAAGCTGCTGAAGTAACTGAAGAGGTTGCCGAAGAAGTTAGCGAAGTTGCAACTGAAGTAGCTGTTGAGGAAACTCCTGCTGCTGAAGAATCAAACGAAGAAAAAGAAGCTTAATATTTTGCGATAATGCGAAAAGAAGAATGTTTCTATCTTGGCAAAATCGCTAAAAAATTTAGTTTTAAAGGTGAAGTTTTGGTCTATTTAGACACAGATGAGCCTGAATTATATGAAAATATGGAATCAGTTTTTGTTGAATTAAACAAAAATTTGGTTCCATTTTTTATTGAAAATAGTTCACTACATAAAAATGACTTTCTGAGAGTCAAATTTGAAGATGTTGAAACAGAAGAGGATGCCGACGCCATTATGGGTTGTGAACTTTATCTTCCGCTTTCGTTTTTACCAAAATTAGAAGGAAATCAATTTTATTATCACGAAGTAATTGGTTTTGAAGTAGAAGACCAACGGCTTGGTGTGGTAGGAAAAATTGTTTCGATTAATGATACAACTGCTCAACCACTTTTTGAAGTATTGAATGGTAATGTTGAAATGCTTATTCCGATGATTGATCAGTTTTTGATAAAAATTGATAGGGATAATAAGAAGGTGACTATGAATTTACCGGAAGGTTTAGTGGAGATGTATTTTTAAAAGTTTCAGGTTTCAGGTTTCAAGTTTCAGGTTTTGAAATCAAAAATCTTTATTCAAAAATCGTTAACTATCGTGTTTCAATTCAAACAATTTTCTATTCAACAAGACCGATGTGCTATGAAAGTAGGCACTGATAGTGTGTTGTTGGGAGCTTGGTGTCCGATTGAAAACAATCCTTTTTCTGTTTTGGATATTGGAGCTGGGACGGGTATTTTGTCGTTGATGATAGCTCAACGAAGCAATGCCGAACAAATTGATGCATTAGAAATTGACGAAGATGCCTACGAACAATGCGTAGAAAATTTTGAAAATTCACCTTGGGGCGATCGTCTATTTTGTTTTCACGCCGGTTTAGATGAGTTTGTGGATGAACCTGAAGATGAGTATGATTTAATCATTTCCAATCCGCCTTTTTATGCTGAAGATTATAAAACCGAAAATTCAAAACGTGATTTGGCACGATTTCAAGAGGCGATGCCTTTTGAAGATTTAATTGAAGCGGCTGATTTATTACTTTCCGAAAACGGAATCTTTGCCGTCATTATCCCATACAAAGAAGAAGAAAAATTTATAGATTTGTGTTCAGAAGTAGAACTTTATCCTATAAAAGTAACTCGCGTAAAAGGCACTCATAATACAGAAATTAAACGAAGTTTGTTGGCTTTTAAACGCTATGAATTAAGCACCTTAACGGCTGATGAATTGGTGATAGAAATCAATCGTCACGAATATACAGATGATTATATCAATCTTACTAAAGATTTTTATTTAAAGATGTAATTACCATTTCACTTTATACGGATATACTTCGAAAATCATATTATCTTCATTAATAGTGTAACCATTTTTTGCATCTGTTTTGGCTTCCAACAGCAAATCATTGGCTCTTTTTTCTTGACCAATTCGTCCTAAACAAAAAGCTTTATAGACTTTTGCATCTGAAAAGTTTTCATATTGAGAGATGGCTTTATCAAATTCTTCGATGGCTTGCTCCCATTTTTTTTGTTCATACAAGGTTATTCCGTAGTAAAATAAATCGAGGTGATGAGCTTCTCCTTTTTGTTCAATTTGTTCTAAAATATCAGCTTTAAAAATTTCTTCGGCTTTTGCAAATTCATTCAATTGTAAATGTGATAAGGCAATGTAGAAATTATAGGTATGATCCATTTCATAACTATTGCCGTGCATTTCTTTGCATTTTTCAAAATCGATTATGGCTTCTCTGTATGTTTTTGCAAAAATACATTTGATGTAAGCTCTGTATGACAACCATCGTTGCGGATCATGTTCTACTGCTTTGTCACAAAAAACCATTCCGGCTTCGTACTTTTTCATTTTAAATAAAGGCATTGCTTTTTGCTGCCATAAATAAGCAATTGTTGGGTCTTTTTTGAGACCTTCGTCTAAACAATCCTGCAGTTCTGCCATCTGGTAAAATGAATAATTTTTGGCACAATTGTGCACGTATTCATCTACTATTTTTTGCTGAACTTCTTTTATGTTAGCACTTGCTTGACTATTTTGTGCTAGTAATGTAAACGAAAATAATGAAGCAAAAATTATAAAAAACACTTTCATATTTTATGGCTTTAAAAACAATTGGAAAAATAGTTGTTTTCTTTAATCTTTAGGGTTAACAACATGTTAATGACAAAAAAAACACTCATTGTTAGAATTCTAACGCTGAGTGTTTTAAAAAACCAACCTAAAAATTTATAAGCTCAAGTATAAATAACCTGCTTTTTTGGTTCGAATACCACCATTTTCATCAAAGAAATTGATGTGATAAAAATACGTCCCGTCAGGTAATTTTTCATTTTTTGCAATCGTAACGCGACCATCGGAATAACCATTAAAAACATTACCATTTGTGTTATAAGATGTTGTTTCATAAACTTTCACACCCCATCGATTATAAATTTCAACAGTGTTTTGCGGACATTCTTCAATTCCGTCAATAATAAAGTAATCATTCCTACCGTCGTCATTTGCAGAAATAGCATTGTAGATGACTACGCCTCTTCCGCCGCAAGGCAAAATGTCTTCTGAGCGAACACGAGCCAATGTAAAAACACCATACTGCGTAAGCGGATCGATTATGGTTGTTACTTCTTTTGTATTTGCATCGGCTACACCGCCTTCGTCAACCCATCTGTTTTGGGCAACATCCCAACGAACGATGTGAATATCTTCAAAAGGAGCAGAATAAATTTCACTTGGCGTAGTATCTTCATCCCAAGAAAGAGTTAGAAAAATATTGCTGTTTCCTGCAGTTTTACCAACTGTCCAATATTCTGCATTATCAATCAATGTGATGATACTTGTTCTGTTTTCGTGCGGATAAATTGGATTTGAATTTTGCCAGAAATATTTTCCTGTAAAAGCATCGGTAGAAAATTGCGGAGCAGAAATGGAAGCATATCGAAACTGACCTCCATCTCCAATTGGAAATTGAAAAAATTGATTTCCGTTTTTGCGAACATAACCATCTACATGACTTTGATCTGCTGTGTTGATGTGAAATGCATTATTTTCAAAAACAAATAAACCACCATGGTTATCATTGTCTACAATTCCTTGCAAGAAATTTGATACGTTAAACACATTGATTTGGTTTGACAAATGAAAAGCAGGTTGAAGTAAATTATTGTTGAATTCAACATCAAACAAATCCATGGGAACGGTGCCGGAAATATTTTGAAAACCATATATGCCATTCACTCTGGTTATTCCGGCACTTATTCCCGATGAAAAAGTTACTATACCATCATTGTTGTAATGATTGTAAACATAAAAATCTCCATCATTAATTAATTCTCCTGTAGCGTTATTGTCTATTGCTGATAATGTTCCTGCGATTCCTTGAATCGAAAGAATCCCTTGATTATTTAACTTCGTTTGAGCCATTAACCCTGCGGTGGCTGAAACAAAAACAATTAATAACTTTACTATTATTTTTATCATCTTAATTGATTTAATTTTTAAACTGAAATACTATTTCAATTTAATGAATAACTAGAAACGAACCATTAGTACGCCTGTTGCCGTTCTATAAAGTCCGCCCAACGGAACACCGGCTGCTGTAGCCGCAGCGTTATCCGGATAGACTTCACAACCTTCTATGATTGCAGGAGTTAAATCGGCACCCGTTTTTACAACGTGAATAGTTGCTTGAGGAGCATAGATATTACCAAACCCAATTTTTCCATTTTTAAGAATAGTAATCATATTACTTCTGTTTGTTGGTCCATCTCCATTACCCAATTGAAAGTAAGGATCTGTTGGAACTGCAAAATTAGTTGGGTCACCATCAATTAGGGCATTATATCTTCCAAAAACCATACTTCCCATCGCTCCGGCAATATTTCCAACACCTAATGTATAGCTGTAATCAGCAACTGATTGATTATTTAATCCATAGGCAACGGCAATTTCACCATTGGCAATATTCTCTCTACCCATTGCGGAAGCAAGGTTTCCTGTAACAGAATTACCTTCTCCTACAGTAAAACTTTTACTTGCATTTACAAAATTCCCAATTCCAATCGCCATAGCATTATCGGTATTGATAATATTATTTTGTCCGATTGCTCCGGAAACATTTCCAAGCACAATATTATTTATTCCGGTTGCGGATGAATTTGGTCCGGAAACTGTGTTGTTTGTTCCAAAAGTCGCAGAGTTCAATCCGATTATCCCTGTGTTTCCAGTTCCTGCTCTAACTGCCCCTCGAACATCAAGAGCGACACCGTCTAACATGTCATTTGTTCCAATTCCTACATTTCCAATTTGATAGATATTTTGTGTGTTTAATGACGCTTTATCGGTTGTTCCTTCAACTTGCCATGGTTCAATTTTTAATGAATTCAAGTCAATTGGTGCGTTATTATCTAACTCATTTGTATAATACAATTCACCGGTTACAGGATCAAAGAATAAATCTGTATTTGTTTCAGTCACGGAACCTGCACCGGTTGAAATTCTTTCCCATTTATTAACATACCAATAATAAAATCCGGGAGTAACATCGGCTTGTGTTGCTTCGTTAAAAACAAGCAAACTGTTTACGTTTCCATTATTAATGGTACTTGCGTCTGTTGTGTTTAAAAGGTTTAGACGAGGAATTAATAATCCTCTCGTATTTCCATCAACATCAATTGCTGTTACATCTAAGTTTGCAGATGGATTTGGAAGAGCAGCTCCGATACTAACTTGTGAAAAAGTTGTTGCGGAAAAAAGTAGGGCGGCAAGTATAATTTTTACTTTCATAATTATTTTTTTAAAATATAATTTTCTTTGTTATTAACTGATTATCTGACATTTTCAGTTGAATTAAAATTGTTTGATTGGCTATGTTTAGATGTTCTATAATTGTTTCATTGGCATTAATTTTCTCTTGATAAATTTTTCTTCCCGTAAGGTCAAATAAAGTGATTTCATTTATTTCATTTAACGAAGATTTTATGTGAATTTCATTGTTTTTGACAAATGCAGTAACTGAACCAACATTGAAATCGGGCTGACTTAAATTATTGTCTTGATAGAGTATTTGAAAACGATTATTTATTGCTCCTTTTTGTTCTTGGAAACGATAAGGACTTTCTTTTAAATCATGAACTAAATTTAAAAAATTGTCTTTTAAGTAAATAGCATTATCATGAAACAATCCGTCAATGGCTGCTAATGCAATTGTATATTGCCCTTGAATAGGAACATTTATACCAATTGAAACCTCATCGTTTATATCAAACGGCAATGGTCTGGCTTGTGTGGTTGTTTTAGATTCTTCTGCAAAAGAATAGATCTGTAGCGAATTTAGATTTTCCTTGGTTGTTGAATCATACAAATCGTCTACGCCAAAAGTTGCTCCTTCTGCATATCCTAAAAGTGTTCTGTTTGATGATAAATTTTCATCTAAAACATCTAACCAAATTCGGTGTTTTTCAAAATTAAAATCAACAATTTCTGTAAGATTGGATGTTCTGTAGAAATTTGCATTTGTATAATTTTTACTTCGCATCGTATTATTAAAATAGGCAAAATCACTAGCTGCTGTTCCGTCTTGCATTTGCACAAAAAAACCTTGCCCGGCTGCAATCATAAAATCATCTTCTAAGGCAGGACAACAAGTTGAGCCCAACAAAGTATAAATTATATAATCATTTGAAGTGTAGTTATAGGCAAACGATCCATAAAAAGGATTTTGATAAGATGTTGATGGGCTATTTCCGTGGGTCCAAACCCTAACTCCTCCAATTATATTTCCTCCGTTTACAGGAGTATTTCTAAAAATAAATCGAGCAGCACTTATGGCTGATGGATATGGATTACCTATCAAATTGAAATTATCATCTAAATTGGTTATGGTTTGTCCATTCAATCCTATATAATCCAGTCCGGTATAATCGCCTCGATAAATTGGGTAACTCAAATCTCCGTTAAAAGGAACACCACTAAAAGTTGCTTTATACGGTTGATTTAGTGTTTCGCTAAATGAATTGGGTGCCCGAACGATGTATCCTTTGCCAGATTCCATTAGGTTTGCGTTTGCATTTGTCCAAATTCCTTGACTGATGTTTCCGCCAGTTCCGTTATTATTATTTTGTAATGTATTCCATTTATATTTTGGTCCGATAATTTCTGTCGGGTTGGCCGAAAGACTATTGATGTTGAATCCGCTCACTCCTCCATTACCAACAACAGGAGACGACCAATAGACGTAGTCTAATTTTTTCACACTTGCAATTCGATTGTATTCAATATCTCCGGTATTTGCAACATTGTTAATTTGAACCAAACTTGCTTTATCTTCAAAAATTAGGTTTGCTCCGGCTTCCACAACAACTTCATTTAAAACGGTTAGATAAATATCCGAAGTGACTGTTACAGTTCTACCTGATTTTACCAAAACCGAACAAGCATCGATGTTGGAAGAAATAACTAAATCGTCATCAATAACAACTGCTTTTCCAATATCTGGGGTGGAACTCCAACTTCCTGAAGTGTAGGTTGCAATTGCTCCTCCTAAAGTTAATGTGTTTGGTGAGGTTGGATGAGTAGTTACAGAATTAACGTTACATGCCACTAATCCACTTCCGGGAACGGCTCCAATTTTTGATAATCTATCTTGAGCAATCACGTAATAACTCAATGTTCCGGCTGATAATCCGGTAAGCGTGAAATTCCAAAAACCATTATTTGCATCACCTGAAACTAATGTTCCGGGAACACTTGACCAAGGTCCGGTATTAATGCGATAGTATAGTCTTGGAATTAAAGTTCCAGAAACATATGTTCCAAAATCATCTGTTATTTGAACATTGGCGAGCACTAAAGAGGTTGGCACCAAACCACATCCTCCTAAAGTTAGTGGTGAATAGATAATTTCCGGTGCTTGAACTGATTCGCCATTAAATTGAACGGCACCCATGTCTATTTCACTTCCTCGGCTAACACTATTAAAATCTAAATCATAAATTGGGTCAATAAGTTGAGCACCTAATTCTGCAAAAGTTTCACCAACGGGTGTCCAAACGCCTTCTTGGTCTCCGGTTCCTTCAACAAGAGTTACATTTTGATAAAAACTTTCAGAATCTGAACCTCCCATTAGAGCTTTATATTTACTGGAACATCCAGCGAATGCGGGATCTACATTAATATTTGGGTCATGAACCGCTGTGAGATTATGATCGATATTAAAACGGTTAAATTCTGTTCCAAAACCATCTCCTTCACAATAAAAATAAGATCTTCTTCCATGAACTGATGGAGCATAAAACAAATTGTTGTTGGAGGCCAAGTGATAGTTTTGCGGGCGTAATCCAGTTACTCCCGGATTAGTAGTCCCGTCTGATGTATTATGACTCTTTATTGCAGCTAGAGCAGAAGCAAAACCTAACGATCTTGGTAACAAATTTACATATAAGATATTGTTTCTTAAATCTAAACTTCCATTACCAACTCTGTTTACATAGCCAACTGCTGTTCCACCAAAATGACTAGTGGTACTACTTGTAACCATCGTAGTATTATCGCCAATTAAAATTGTGTTGTTATACACTTTATAATTAAGTTCTTTTGTAGATAAAGTTAGCCCAAAAATACCTCCTATTTTAGATGCATTATTATGGTATAATTTTGAGATGTGATTATTTACAATTGTATAATCGGAAGTTACTGTATTATCGGCAATCCTAATCCAAACTCCGTTAGTATTAGCCGGTATATCAACGAAAAAAAACGGGGGAACAAAAATTGTTCCAGTCACTGAATTGTTGAATGAAATATTAACTATTTTATTGTTTTTAATAAGTCCGTTATAAGAATTTCCGGTAACATAAATTCCACTAAGATATATTCTGTCGCGAGCAGTTCCGTTGCAGGAAACGTTACTAATTGTGTTTCCTAGAACTACCGGATTATCTGCATTGTCAATGTATACTCCGGCTGTTTCAAAATATGTGGTTCCTCTTCCCATGGATCCAAATACTTTTAGAATTTTATTTTTTTCAATAACTGTATTTTCGCCATAGCTTCTAATTCCATATACTTCACCCCGCCAATTTGCACTAGGGTTGTTTACGTTAGAAATTACAGTATGATCAATTGTGTTATTAATTATCATTGAATTAGCATTTGAACTATTTATTCCTATAGCCAAGGCATCTCCTAATGCAGTAACAAAATTGGTGGTTATTTCATTGTCTTTAACCAAACTAGATGCTCCACAAAAGATTCCTGATGTGCCTGAAATTCCTGTTTGAGCATTGGCTGATGTAAAAATTTTATTATTTTCTATTTCACCATTACCATAAATTCCATTCATTATTATAGTTGTTCCTGCTGTGGCGTTTAGAGAGATATTACTGTTGTTTTTTACAAATCCACTTACAAAAAATATTCCTCTTGCAGTGGCATTCAAATTTGTTGACGAAGCATTAACATTTAAATTTTGATTGTTTAAAATTTGCGTTCCTGCACCCGCAGCAGAACTTTCAATTCCATTAACAGCAACCGCTTCTTGGGCAGTAGCGTTAACTGAAATTAGTTGATTATTTAGAATAATTGAATTAGCTCCACTATTTAAAATGCCTTTAACATTTAGGTTTCCAGAATAATTAATCGCGTTTAATTCTAATAAAGCATTATTAGCAATTTCAATATTGGATGCAGAGTTTCTTATTATTGCGATATTTCCACTTACTGAAACAACATTAAAAACAGGAGCCAAAGTAACGTTAGTATTACCAGAAAGTGAAGAATTTGCGACTGTATTATCTATTCCATATAAATTAACTGAAATGGTTGGTGCTGCTTGAAAAGTTGGTGCAATTGTAATTTCATTTAATGATGTTGTTAAAAGACCAATAGCATTGTTAATTCCTCTAATATTGGTTGTATTTGCCGGCATATTAATCGGAGAAATTGAAATTATGTTAGATACCAATTGGTTGCTAATAGATCCGGCTGTTAAAAATATACCGTTTATTGTACCGCAATAATTATTAATAGAGATTTCATTTTCTATAATCGTAATCACGTTTGCTTTTCCTGAAAGAATTCCATGCGTTGTTCCTAAAAGATTATTAGTTTGTATGGAAATACTGTTGTTAGAAATTGTTCTATTTGTCAGAGGTGTCCCATCATTACTATAAATTCCACAAATGGTAGTGGTTCCGGTTGAAACAAAACTGTTTGATAATGTAATGCTATTATCTTGAACTAAATAATCTACAGCTGTACTTGTTGAAGAGCTATAAATACCATAAAAAATTGAAGCTGTATTGTTGCTTCCTTTATCTATTGAAATTGTATTTAGATTAACATTTATCTGATTTGAAGAAATCCCATTATGAGAAATTCCAATTACTGCACCATTTGTTCGTAACGATTGACCCACGGGAGTTGATAAATTATTACTATTTATTTCTCTTATAATAGCTGTTGCAACATCTGCTTGAATAAAATGAATTACATCTGAATGATCCGTATTTAGATAACTAATTTGCATTTGGTTTTCAGAAATAATCATATCGCCCATTTGTCTATCTATAAAAATTCCTTTAGTAAATTTTGAAACAGGCAGGCTTACAGACGAATTAATTAAAGAAATTTCGTTATTTGTGATTTTTACTTTTGATAAATCATTTCCCATTCTAGACCAAACACCATACATGCTTTCATTTAGATTATTTTTAATTGTTATGAAATTATTTTCACATACATTAGTATAACCTGTAGCTGTTGGTTGTATAACAGTGCCCGACCAGCCAATCAAAACCCCAACCATCGAAATTGGTGTAGTTAAACTTCCATCTATACTTGTAATAATATTATCTGAAATAGTAAAATTATACGATTGATTAACCAAAATTCCCTGGGTGGTTGTGCCTAACTTGTGATAAAGTGACGAAGCTTCTCCATTTCCAATACCAAAGTTTGTAATTGTGTTTTCATTAATTATCCAACCCGAATCCATTGCAGCTGCCGTATTTGAACCAATCACAACAATACCTAAATTTGCCCCACTTATGTTGTTCAATAAAATTGAATTATCCGAATTAGAACCTAAAATACTTGTGTTACTAACTGAAGCTATTCCATTTACTGCGGTTGTAATTGTTGTAGAAAAAATCCCAATCGTATTTGGATAATTGGTAGAACCTGTATTTAGACTAACTGTACAATTTCTAATTATATTGTTTTTAGCTCCATCAGTGTTTGTTGCTTTAAAAAATGCATATCCAAACTCCGTCATGTTGTTAGAAGCTATAGTAGCATTTGTGTTTAATGGGTTTTCAGACACATCAATTCCATCAAAAGTTATAAAATCAGATCCTATGAATTTTATAACTGCATCCATAATCCCTCCTGCAAAATGATTTTCTCCAGCTATTACCAAAGGATTTACCCCAACTCCACTTTTTTGAAAAACAATGGTGTTTGTGCTACTTGTGCCAGCAACAGAAGCAAAAACGATTCCTCCAGGTATTGTTGCACTAATTCCTAATGGGGCAGTTTCCAAATGACCCGCCAAAACATTAAAAACCACGGGGCCACTTATTCCAAAAGTATTTAATGCAATAGCCGCATCTCCAATTGTACTGTAATCACCAGGTATAGTATAAGTGCCAGCCAGCGGAACTAAAGAGTTTGACTCAAATATCACAAGCGGATTTGATTGACAAATATAATTTGTCAAAAAGAAAAACACTATGGATGTCACACACCTTATTTTCAACATAATAATAGTTACTTTACTTATTGACTTTGTTAACTGATTATTAACCACATACACAATCAACAAATGTAATAAGAATATTATTCATTGTTTGTAGAACAAAAACGATTTGAACGTAGTATTATTTCTATAAAGTTAAGCATTTTTAACAGTAAATAAAGTTGTATACAAAAATATGCTCCATTTTCTTTCCCCATTTTTAGTAAATCACATCTAAAAAACTATAAAAATATAACAATTGTTAATTGATTTGTTACATTTCTTTACCTACTTTTGCATCAATTAAAACGAAACAAATGAAACCAGATTTATTTCAAGCTCCTGATTATTATTTATTAGATGATTTACTTACGGATGAGCATAAATTAGTGCGTGATTCTGCACGTGCTTGGGTTAAAAGAGAAGTTTCTCCAATAATTGAAGACTACGCTCAACGAGCAGAATTTCCGAAACAAATTATAAAAGGTTTGGGAGAAATTGGTGGTTTTGGACCTTATATACCAGAAGAATATGGTGGTGCAGGCTTAGACCAAATCTCTTACGGATTAATCATGCAGGAAATCGAAAGAGGTGATTCTGGAGTTCGTTCTACATCTTCCGTTCAGTCTTCTTTAGTTATGTATCCAATTTGGAAATATGGAAACGAAGAACAACGCATGAAATATTTACCAAAATTAGCCACAGGTGAAATGATGGGTTGCTTTGGTTTAACCGAACCTGACCACGGCTCAAATCCAGGTGGAATGACAACTAATTTTAAAGACAAAGGCGATCATTATTTGTTAAACGGAGCCAAAATGTGGATATCTAATGCTCCATTTGCAGACATCGCTGTTGTTTGGGCAAAAAATGAAGAAGGAAGAATTCACGGTTTAATAGTTGAACGTGGAATGGAAGGTTTTACAACGCCTGAAACACACAATAAATGGTCACTTCGTGCATCTGCAACAGGCGAATTAATTTTTGATAACGTAAAAGTTCCTAAAGAAAATTTATTGCCAAATAAATCAGGTTTAGGTGCTCCGCTTGGTTGCTTAGATTCTGCTCGTTACGGAATTGCTTGGGGTGCAATCGGTGCTGCTATGGATTGTTATGATACGGCTTTACGCTATGCAAAAGAACGAATTCAGTTTGATAAACCCATTGCTGCAACACAATTACAACAGAAAAAATTAGCAGAAATGATTACCGAAATCACCAAAGCTCAATTGCTAACTTGGCGTTTAGGTGTTTTGCGTAATGAAGGAAAAGCAACAACTGCTCAAATTTCTATGGCTAAAAGAAATAATGTGGACATGGCTATAAATATTGCTAGAGAAGCTCGTCAGATACTTGGCGGAATGGGAATTACAGGTGAATATTCAATCATGCGACACAGTATGAATTTGGAATCTGTGATTACGTATGAAGGCACGCACGACATTCATTTACTTATTACCGGAGCAGATATTACCGGCATGCAAGCATTCAAATAAGTAAACAATAATTAAAATCAATACAAAAAGCTTCTTCATTCGAGGAAGCTTTTTTAGCTTTGTATAAATAAAACTATCATCCTTCCTATTTCGTACTTATAAATAAAAATTGCCATGAATATCAAAACCATCAACGAAAAAATACTACCTCAAAAAGAGCAACTACTAAATCATTCTTTATACAAAAAAATAAAAACTATTGATGATTTAAGACAATTTCAAGAATCTCATATTTATGCTGTTTGGGATTTTATGTCGCTCTTGAAAGCATTACAATCCGCTTTGACGTGTACTTCTACACCATGGTTACCAGTGGGAAATCCGGAAACACGTTATCTTATCAACGAAATAGTACTTGCAGAAGAAACCGATATTTCCCTTGACGGAAAAAGACAAAGTCACTACGAAATGTATATTGACGCCATGCAATCATGTGGTGCAGACATCAGACCAATTGAATCATTTTTAGATAATGTTATAAAAACTAAAAACATATTTGTTTCCATCAAACAAAGTGATTTACATCCAAATATTAAAGATTTTCTCGATTTTACATTCCGAGTGATTGAACAAGGCAAACCACATGAAATTGCCGCCGCTTTCACTTTTGGAAGAGAAGATTTAATTCCGGAAATGTTTACCGCTATTTTGAAAAACTTTCAAACCAATTTTCCTGAAACTGATTTATCTAAATTGATTTACTATTTTGAAAGACACATCGAATTGGACGGTGATGAACATGGACCAATGGCCATGATTATGATAAACGAATTATGCGGTGAAAACGAAACAAAATGGAAAGAAGTGGAAGAAGTCTCGATTCTGGCATTAGAAAAAAGAATTGCACTTTGGGATGCAATTGAAGAAAAAATTTCACTAAAAGAAGTTTGCTACTAATTGATTTCTACTATCTTTAGTATTTAATTTCAAAAAAATGTCATCACAAACCCGACTTTCAAGAGCTTTTGAAAACGCCAAAAGAATTCCGTTTGACAACAAGTCAAAATTTATTCTTTTTAGCGATTGTCATCGTGGTGATGCAAGTTTTGCCGATGATTTTGCCAGCAACCGAAACATCTACTTTCAT
The DNA here is from genome assembly GCF_057652995.1 of Flavobacterium sp. T50_26. NCBI lineage: Bacteria > Pseudomonadati > Bacteroidota > Flavobacteriia > Flavobacteriales > Flavobacteriaceae > Flavobacterium > Flavobacterium sp. T50_26. The sequence goes on along the minus strand of NZ_JBYFCC010000008.1, from coordinate 87,293 downwards.
GCAATGAACCATTATTTTACTGAAGGTTTTAGCTATTGTGAATTGGGAGACGGAGATGAATTGTGGGAAAACCTTTTCTTTAAAGAAATTTTTGAAGCTCATAAAAATGTGTATTTGCTTTTGAAAAAATTTCACGATTCCAGTAGACTTCACATGATTTATGGTAATCATGACATGGTTTACCGTGATAAAAATGTGGTAAAGAAAAAATTAAGTACTTTTTTTGATCCAAAAACTGGTAAAGACGAACCGTTATTTACGGGAATTGAATACCATGAAGCCATCGTACTTGAAAATTCTGAAACAGGTCAGAAACTATTTTTAACCCACGGTCATCAGGCCGATTTTATGAATTATATTGGTTGGAAAATCAATCGATTTTTGGTTCAAATTTTATGGAAGCCTCTTCAAGTTTGGGGAATTAAAGACCCAACCAGTCCGGCAAAAAACTATGTTGAATTAATTAAAATCGAACGTCGAATAAAAAAATGGATAGCTGACAACAACAATCTCATCACAATTACCGGACACACGCATCGTCCCCGATTTCCGAATACAAATGACAATTCGATTAATTATTTTAACGACGGAAGTTGTGTTCATCCCAGAAGTATTACCGGTATTGAAATTGTGGAAGGAACAATTGCTTTAATTAAATGGTTTATCGATACTAAATCAGATGGAACCTTGCAAATTGTAAAAGAAATTTTAGAAGGACCGGTTGAATTAACCGCTTACCAAAGAAAAGAAATATGAAAAAGCAAATTTATTTATTTACAATTCTTTTTTTATCATTCTTCGGATGTTCCAATGATGATGAAACAGTGCAAAACATTCCAAATCCAACAGTCAGAAATATAAAATATTTAGCTTTAGGTGATAGCTATACGATTGGTCAAAGTGTTTGTGAAACATGTCGATTTCCTACACAATTGAAAGACAGTTTGCAAAACTCTTTAACCTCTTCTGATAACATTTCTGTAAAAGTCGTGGCTCAAACCGGTTGGACAACAACCAACTTGAAAAATGCTATTGCGAATGAAAATTTAATAGCAGAATATGATTTGGTTACGTTGTTAATTGGTGTAAATAATCAATACCAAAACAGACCTTTTTCATTATACGAAACTGAATTTCCAGAGTTGTTACAAACAGCAATTGCATTAGCAAAAGGAGACAAAAATCGTGTGATTGTCGTTTCAATTCCGGATTATGCTTATACTCCATTTGGGCAATCGAGTTCAAATCCTTCAACTATTTCAAGTCAACTGGATAATTACAATGCTTTTGCAAAAAACCATGCAGAATCTCTCGGTATTGAATTTGTAAATATTACAGATATTACTCGAGAAGGATTAAACAACCCAAATTTGGTTGCCTCAGATAATTTGCATCCGTCTGAATTGGCTTATTCGAAATTTGTAGAAAGATTACTGCCAATTGCAAAAACTATTTTAGGGATCTAAAAAACAAACAATCAGATTAATACTTACATTTTTTATTTCATAAAACAGAAATTGAAGCATTTTTTGTTTTTAAAAAACATGAATATCAGCTATTTAACTGAATTTTTACTATTGATTAATGTTGGCTGTCCACTCTTCATAAGAAACAACGCCTAATTCGGGTTTCGCTTTTTCTTCTAAAATAGAGATAAACTCTAAATAGTGACCGTCTGGATCGTTAAAATAAATTGCTATTGCAGGCATCCAAGCAAAAACCATAGGCCTTTCTGTTCCATCATTTAAAAAATTGTAGGGTTTTAAACCATTTTGATTTAAAAATTCAGTTGCCTTATTCAAAATAAATTCTTTCTCACACCTAAAAGCAAAATGTCGTTTATCAATTTCATTTTTTGGTTTTTCCCAAAGTCCTAACATTGCTTCTTTTGGTTTTCCTATCCAAAAAAATGCGGCTCTTCGTTCTTTCTCATAATAACATTGTTCAAGTCCGAGAATGTTTTTATAAAAATCGATTGAAACTTCTAAATTTTCAACAAATAAATGTGTTTCGTAAAGCCCTTTTATCATAAATAGTAAATGCTGTAAATTTTACTTAATATCTGTAAGCTCCTAATTTAGCTTTAGTAAAATCACTTACGACTATTGTTCAGGAGCAATCTCAATCTCCAATCCATCAATTTCTGGGGTAATTGGAATTTGACAGCCTAAACGAGAATTATCTTTTACGTGATAGGCTTCCCACAACATAGCTTCTTCATCTGGATTTCGTTCTAGTGAAACTATGTCATTCAACACATAACATTGACAAGAAGCACACATGGCCATTCCGCCACAAACACCGATAGTTCCTTCTTCGGCTAATTCGTAGGCACGAATGAGTTCCATGATGTTCATGTTCATGTCGGTTGGAGCTTGGACTTCGTGTTGGGCTCCGTTTCGGTCGGTTATTTTGATGGTGATGTCTTGGGACATAATTTCTTTGTTTCAGGTTTCAAGTTTCAGGTTTCCAAAGAACTTGAAACCTGAAACTTGAAACAAAAATAATTTATTCAATCGATTTTACAACTGCTTTTTCTGCTTCTTTTCGTGTTCCGTCAAAACCATCAACGCCAGAAACTGTGGTATATTTCAGCACATATTTTTTGCCGGGATTTAATCTATTGTAAACACTTTGACACATTAAGGTGGCTTCGTGGAATCCGCATAAAATAAGTTTTAATTTTCCGGGATAGATGTTTACGTCGCCAATGGCATAAATTCCTTCGATGTTAGTTTGATAATCTAATGCATTATTTACTTTAATCGCATTTTTTTCGATTTCCAATCCCCAGTTTGCGATTGCTCCTAGTTTTGGTGTTAAGCCGAAAAGGGGAATAAAATAATCAGTCTCAACATTCATTCTTGCTCCGTTAATTTCGATGTCAACCGATTCGATGCGTTCGGATCCTTTGAAGCCAATGACTTCGGCGGGTGTGATTAATTTTATTTTACCGGAATTTTTTAATTCTTGTACTTTTTCTACGGAATCTAATGCTCCACGAAATTCGTTTCTTCGGTGAACTAAGGTTACTTCTGAAGCCACATCAGAAAGGAAAATACTCCAATCTAAGGCTGAATCACCACCACCGGAAATGACAATTTTTTTTCCACGATACTTTTCAGGATCTTTTACGAAGTAATCTACTCCGCGATCGTTTTGTTCGTAGAATTCGATGTCTTTTAATAATGGTTTTCTGGGTTCGAATGTTCCTAAACCGCCGGCAATCGCAATAGCTTTCGCTTGATGTTGCGTACCTTTATTGGTAGTCACAATAAAACTTCCGTCTTCCAGTTTTTCAATGGTTTCGGCTGTTTCTCCCAAGGTAAATCCGGGTTGGAATTGCTTGATTTGTTCCATCAAATTGTTGACCAAATCGCCTGCCAATACTTCGGGATAACCCGGAATATCGTATATTGGTTTTTTGGGATATAATTCGGCTAATTGCCCTCCGGGTTGCGGAAGTGCATCAATAAGGTGACATTTTAATTTTAATAATCCTGCTTCGAAAACGGCGAAAAGTCCGGTGGGGCCGGCTCCAATAATAAGTATGTCGGTTTGTATCATTTTTAAAGTTGCTGAGTTGCTGAGAATCTGAGTTGCTGAGTTTTTAGGTTTTACTTTGCGAAAATAGTTCTTCTTTTTTCTTTTGGATATGATATTTGTCAGTTAGCAAGGTTTGCGTGAGGGATAGTAGCGGAAAGCCCACAGCCACAACGGAGCTTGCGGAGTTGAGGCGAGGACTTGCAGCGGATAGCCCGACCCGTAGCTTGCGGAGGGGCACGCCCAAAAAATTTAAGCTACGTTTTCGACTGTTTCGATTTGTGGCACATATTTTTTGATGGTCGTTTCTACACCGGCTTTCAACGTCATTTGGTTTACGCTACAGCCTACGCAGGCTCCTTCGAGTCGCACTTTTACGTGTTTGTCGTCGAGCACATCGATGAGTGAAATATCGCCGCCATCTGATTTGAGGAACGGACGGATTTCATCTAATGCTTTTTCGATTTCTACTCTGATTTCTTCGTTTGTCATTATTTCTTTCCTTTTACAGCCGAACATCCGGCCATTGTGGTTATTTTGATTGCTTCGGTTGGTGGTAAACTTTCGTTTCTGTTTACTACTTCTTGCACAACATTTCGGGCAATTTCTTCGAAAGCGGCTTCTAGCGGCGTTGCGGTTTGAAGTGCTGCAGGACGACCGTAATCCCCCGCTTCGCGAATGCTTTGAATTAGCGGAATTTCGCCCAACATTGGCACTTGCAAATCTTCGGCTAAATTTTTGGCTCCTTCTTTTCCAAAGATATAATATTTGTTGTTTGGAAGTTCTTCCGGCGTGAAATAAGCCATATTTTCAATGATACCTAACACGGGAACGCTAATTGCATCTGATAAAAACATTGAAACGCCTTTTTTAGCATCGGCTAACGCGACGGCTTGCGGCGTGCTCACAACAACGGCTCCTGTGATGGGCAGCGATTGCATAATGGAAAGGTGAATGTCGCCTGTTCCGGGTGGTAAATCGATGAGAAGGAAGTCAAGTTGACCCCAATCGGCATCAAAAATCATTTGGTTTAAGGCTTTGGCAGCCATTGGTCCACGCCAAATGACAGCTTGGTCGGGTTTGGTGAAAAATCCGATAGAAAGAATTTTTACTTCGTAACTTTCTACGGGTTTCATTTTTGATTTTCCGTCGACCTCAACTGAGATTGGTTTTGAGTGCTCAACGTCGAACATAATTGGCATTGATGGTCCGTAAATATCGGCATCTAAAACACCTACATTGAATCCCATTTTGGCTAACGTTACGGCTAAATTGGCTGTTACGGTAGATTTTCCAACGCCGCCTTTTCCGGATGCAATGGCAACGATGTTGCTGATTCCCGGAATTGGTTTTCCTTTGATTAGGTTTGGGTTTTCAGGTTTTTCGGGAGCTTCTACTTTGATGTTGACTTTTACTTTGGCCTTTTCATACACCAAATCATGAATCGTTTTGATGATATCTACTTCTGCTCTTTTCTTAATATGTAAAGCGGGAGTTGATAATACTAATTCCACCACTACTTCATCGCCAAAAGTGAGTACGTTTTGCACGGCTCCGCCTTCAACCATATTCTTTCCTTCGCCAGCCACAGAAATGGTTTCTAAGGCTTTGAGTATTTCTTTTCTGTCGAGTTTCATAATTTACCTCACCCCAAATTTTGGGCAATTTTGAGTTAATAAAAAATCAGTTTTATTTATACTGAATTTAGATTGCAAAGATAATACGAAAAGTGCAGAAACAGTAGTTAAAGAATTGAAAATGTTTATGGAGGGATAGATGAGCAGTCGCAGTGTTCAGTAGCAGTGTATAGTCGCAGTTTTCAGTCGCAGTCGCAGTTGTAGTTTAAAGTGGGAACGTGCAAAGGTCGAAGAATAATAAAAATTTCTTGATTTAATCGTTCAATCTATTTTCGATATCCATTCTTTCGTGCAAAACTCGAATGACTTCAATTTCGTTGAATTTATTTTTTTTGAAGAAAATCAAGTGCGATTTAATTTTTGAATATCGGTATGATTTTCTAAGCTTTCCGAAATCTTGTGCCATTTCGAAATTATTGGAAATGAATTCAATTTCGTCGAAGATTAAATTATAGTACCGGTTAGCTTGCTCAACTGACCAATTTTGGGCAGTATAAACCCAAATAGCATTTATGTCTTCTAATGCCTTTTCGCTAATTGTATAATTGGGCATTATTTTTGAAACGAAGCATTTAATTGTTCAAGATTTTTGTTTCTGTCAAAATCTTTAATTTTTTTACTTTTTTCACCAACTTTTAATTCATTGATAAGCGATTTAGTTTTGTTTTCTTCTTGTTCAAAAAAACGCAAAGCTGTACGAACAACTTCGCTCACGGAACTATATTTTCCTGACGCAATTTGTTCGTTGATGAAGTTTTCAAAATGCTCTCCTAGCAAAATGGAAGTGTTTTTTGCCATAATTTTTTTTACAAATATACCAATTGTTGGTATTTTATAAAATTATTTTTTATTATTATTGGATTAAATAATCATCTCACGGTTGAAACCGTGGGCTATGTCTAACTATTTGATAAAAAATTACAACTGATTTTTAGTAAGTAAATTGATTCTCACAGATGCATATTGAAACAATAAATCATTTTTTAAAACTTCGTATTCGGCATTTAATCGTTGGTTTTTAATGGTTGAAAACACAACTGCATCTGTTTTTCCGGTTAAGAATTTTGCTTGCGAAGTGGTAAACATTTTTTCTGCCAAGTCAAATGAATTTTTGAGTTTTTGATTGCGTTGCAAATAGTTATTCTTTTGCGTTTTTTCTAATTCGATTTGTTGATTGATTTTAATTTTTTCTTGTTCGACTTCCCATTTGGTTTTTTCGGTTTGAATTTTTGCCGCAGCAATTCTACGGTTGTGTTTGAATCCGGTGAAAATTGGTATTTGCAATTGCAAGCCCGCCTGATGGTATTTGTTGTTGTCAAATTGAGTTCGAAAATCATCTACCACAACATTTGGTTGATTTATCGGAGCAGAATAAAACGTTGAAAACCCATAAAAAGCAGATAAGGTCGGAAGGTTGTCTCCTCTTAAAATACCTACCTCTTTTTTGGAACTTTTATAATTCATTTCGGCAAAATCTAGTTTTGGATTGTTGGTTATTTCAACATTATTTTCATTTGAATTTGTAGCAAAATAAGGTTCTAAAATTACATTTTTAGAAGTTGTTTCATTATCATTCATCAACTGAAAAAGTTCTTTTTTTTGGTATTCATACAATTGTTCTGAAACTAAAATTTGATTTTCTTCCTGTGAGAAATTGAATTGCATATCATATAAATCGCTTTTGGGTTTGCTTCCGATTTCGACTTCTTTTTGAATTCTTTCCAAATTATAAACTGCATTTTTAAATTGTTCTTTTTGAATTTTAAGTTGTTCCTGACTGTATAAAACTTCAAAATATTTTTCGAGCAATTGCAATTTATATTCGTATTCAATGACTTCTTTGTCGGCTTTACTCAATTCGACTTCCAATTTATTTTTTCGAGCTGTGGATAGGTTAGAGAAATCGAGCACATTGATACTGGCATTCAAATTCACGTTATCCCACTGAATATCTGAACTCACTCTTGAATTGGTATTAGGGTCGATGGTTGAACCAAAATTATAGCTATGATTAGCACTTAATCCTACCGAAGGAACCAATTCCAACAAAGGATGCGTATAATTTTTCTTGGAACGCAAAATCTCCAATTGCTGAATTTTTATGTCGATATTGTTATTCAAAGCCACATCAAAACACTTTTGGAGTGACCAAGACATTTCTTGGCCACGCACAAAAATGCTCGAAGTAAATAAGAACACAATTAGTAACCTCTTATTCATATTTTAAGTAATTTAAAACATCCACTTTAGTAGCTTGATAAGCTTTGGAAAGCACTACGATTAGCGTTAAAATCAATAGAATAACAAAACCGATGATAAACGGCATTAACGTAATATCAATACGGTAAACGAAATTTTCTAACCATTTTCCGAGTAAAAAATAAACCGGAAAGAGAGCCAATAAAAATCCGATAAGGCAAAAAACGATGTACTGTTTTGACAAATCTTTAAGTAATGTTTTCGTTTCTGCTCCTAATGTTTTGCGGATGGCAATTTCTTTCATTCTTCGCTGGATGGAATAGGATGCTAGGGAGAATAACCCGAACAAAGCAATCAAAATCACGATGACATTAAGCAAAGAGAAAAGGTTTTTTTGTTTAACATACGTTTCATACGTTCTTGCAAAATGTTTATCTACAAAATCATACGTAAACGGATAATCGCCATCAACCTTTTTGATCCAAAACTTTTCGATATCGGCTTTTACTGTTTCTAGTTCTTCGGGATTCACTTTTACATAAATTTTATTGACGTTAAAAATCATCCAATCGATTGTTTTAAAGTGAAAGAAAGCCATTGGTGGAATTTCGTTATGTGGTCCGTTAAGATGAAAGTCTGCCACCACACCAACTACTTTAAGTTTTTTTCCATTCCAATTTATTTCTTTACCCAAAACATCTTTTTCATTCATCATTTTTTCGGCTGTTTCATTAATTAAAATGGATGAAACAGAATCGGATGCAAACTTCTCTGAAAGACCTCTTCCTTTTTTTATTTTAATATTCATCATATCGAGCATACCGAAATCCATACCCATATTTTGCCCTTGAATTGTAACATCGTTATAGGAAAAACTTGACGATGAACTTGCTCCGCTTCCGAAAGAAAATGATCCGGTTGCTACTTGTTTAACTCCATTTATTTTAGACAACTCTTGTTTGATAGTTAGATATCTTGACAATAATTTTTCTCGCACACCTTCTTGTGTATGATCATACGGATTTCGGTAATCAATTTGAATAATTTGTTCACCTTTGAAACCTAATTCTTTGTTTTGCAAATAATTTACTTGTTGGTAAACAATGTATGAACCAATGATGAAAAAGGTCGCGATTCCGAATTGAAGAATGAGCATCGCATTTCGTAACCAAACGCCACTTTTACTTCTGCCAAAATTGCCTTTGAGTACTTTTAAGGTTTCAAAATTAGAAACATAAACGGATGGAAAAATTCCGGCTACGATGATTACGATTAGAAAGATCACTATCAATTGAATGTAAAATTGGCTTCCGTGAATGAGTAACGTTTTCCCTAAAAACTCATTGTAATACGGCAATGATATTTCTACAATGACTAATGCTAGTAAAATGGAGAAAGTTGTAATTAATACTGTTTCAAAAATAAATTGTTTTACAATATTGCTTTTGGATGCTCCTAAAATCTTTCTAACACCCACTTCTTTGGCTCTTTGAATGGCGTTGGCAGTAGCCAAATTGATATAATTAACAATCGAAAGAATTAAAATTAAAACCGACAAACCTACCATAATCATCAAAAACTGATAATTTCCTTGTCCTTCGGCATAACCATCTACTTTGCTGTGAAGACGAGCATTTTCTAATGGTTCTAAAAGAATTTGTGTTTGAAATCCGCCTTGCTTTTTCCATTCATCTAAGGTAATTCCTTGTTCTTTTGCCCACTTTAACTCTCGGTTTTCACTCATTAATTTTTTTAATTTGAATGCAACCTTTTCTGAATCAGAAGGATTTTTTAATTTAAGTAGTAATCCATACGTAAAATTTCCCCATTGATCTTTGTCTTCTTCTAATTTACTATCTATCAAATTGGTTACTGCTTCTGGCTCTAAGGATGATTTTCCTGAAATTTTATAAACACCACGAACCACTAATTTTCGACCGGAATAAGTCACTTCTTTCCCAATTGGCTCCTCATTACCAAATAGTTTTTCAGCTGTTTGATCGGATATTGCAATGCTATTTTTGTCCGGAAGAGGGTTTTGAGAATTTCCTTTAATAAATTCAAAAGGAAAAAATTTAAAAAAAGTTTTTTGAGCATCGATAATCGGAACAATCTCTTTTTTGTTTTTATACTGAATTATTTCGTTATAATACCATTGATTTAAGTAACAATAAGAATCCAATTCGGGAAATGATTTTTGAAGATATGGTTCTAAAGTCGCTACTGAAGTTGACCAATACGTATCAACAGAAACATAACTCACCACGTGCATCACTTTTCCCTTTTCGGGATTCCAAGCATTATAACTTTGCTCATCATTCCAATACAAAATGGCAAAAATCAATCCTGCAATTCCTAAACTCAAACCTAATGTGTTGAGAATAGTGAAAAGTTTATTTTTTTTGAGTTGATATAAAAATATCTTGATCCAATTATTAATCATAATTTCACTATTTAATTGGTTACCAATACATCAACATTTCTACTGTTTTGTTTTTCCGAAATCACCATTCCGTCTTTCATATAAATGGTTTTTTGCGAAAAAGAAGCGTCATAATCAGAATGCGTTACCATCAAAATTGTGGCTCCGTTTGCGTGTAAATCGGTTAACAATTCCATCACTTCATTACCGTTTTTACTGTCTAAATTTCCAGTTGGCTCATCGGCCAAAATGATTTTGGGATCATTAATTAAAGCTCTTGCAACGGCAACTCTTTGTTGTTGACCTCCTGAAAGTTGTTGCGGAAAATGTTTTAAACGATGTGAAATTGCCAAACGTTCGGCAATTGCTTCCACTTTTTTCTTTCTTTCTGACGTTGGAACATTGTTATAAATAAGTGGTAATTCGATATTGTCAAACACCGAAAGTTCATCAATCAAGTTGAAATTTTGAAAAATAAATCCGATGTTTTGTTTTCTGATTTTCGATTTTTCTGATTCGGTTAAACCGTTCATTTCCTGATTCAACAATTGATAACTTCCTCCCGAAGCACTGTCTAACAAGCCCACAATGTTGAGCAACGTAGATTTTCCGCAACCGGAAGCTCCCATTATGGTGATGAATTCGCCTTGATTGACAACCAAATCAATTTCGTTTAAGGCTTTGGTTTCTACTTCTTCTGTTCGGAAAATTTTTGATAATTTTTTGATTGTGATCATAGTATTCGTTTTTGATTGATGATTATTTTTTATTTAAATGTAAAACTTCCATTTCCACATAATCTTTATAGCCGGAAGTTATTACTTTTTCGCCTAGTTTCAAACCGAAAAGCACTTCGTAATAGAGCGGATTTTCTCTACCTAACTTAATTTCTCTACGTTCTGCTTTATTACCATTGACAACAAAAATCCATTTTCCTGCGGTTTCCTGATAAAAACTTCCTTTTGGAATGACGGTTGATTTTGTTTTTTCGGATAATAAAAGTCGTACTCCAAAGCTTAATCCCTGACGCAAATCGAGTTCTTTGTTGTTTTCAAATTGTAATTCTACTTGAAAACGACCATTTTTTACTTCCGGAATTACTTTGGAAACAACAACTGAAATCATTTTATCTTTGTATTCGATGTTTGCTTTTTGACCTTCAGAGACTTTTTCCAAATAAAATTCATCCACATCAGCCATCAATTTATAACCTTTCATCACATCAATTTTACCGATGGTTTCTCCGGCTGAATAATTTTTTCCTAAGACTGGTTCAAACGAAGAAAGCCTTCCTGCTAAGGTTGCCACCACCAAAAAATTCTTTTTGTTTTCACGTAAAATTTGCAAACTTTTTTGCATAATTCCTTGCGATTGATTGATTTGTGCAATTAAAATTTGATTGTCTTTTTTCTCCTTTTGAACACTTTGTTGAATGATGTTTTTTCGTTCGGTTTGATACCTGAAATTTTCCTGCGTAGTTTCCCATTCATTTTTTGATAAAATTTCTTGCTCGAATAATTTCTTATTCAAATCATATAAATTTTTAGCATCAAAATAATCGTGTTCAATGGAAATTAAATCTTTTGCTAAATTTAATTCTTGTGTTCGTAAATCAAGTTTGGCTTTATTCAAATTATTGATTTGTTCAATCATCGCCGTTTCCTGATTCATAAAACTTAATTCGGTATTTGGATTATACAATCGAGCTAAAGGCTGACCTTTTTCGACAAAATCGCCATTTTCAACAAAAATTTCCTGAATGGAACCACCTTCAATGACATTAATCAACATCGAATTTAAAGGTTCCACTTTCGCCTGAAAAACAATATAATCTTCAAAATTTTCAACCATTACCGATTTAATGGAAACTTCCGAAGAAGAAACATCCAAACTTCTTTTTTTGGTCATACTCATTACAACCAAAACAGTCAATAGCAAAAAAACTACGGAAGCGATCAGTATGTATTTATTTTTTCTATTTTTACGAGGAACGATGGTGTCCATACTACATTTATTTGTAATGGTTTATATCAATTTTGTGCCAAAAATTAAAGTTTTGTAACGCATTGATTTTTAACTCATCTCAAAATCAACAAAAAATCGAGTGTTCGAAAATGAACACTGTTTGTGCGAAAGTGAACACAGATGAAAACAGAAAACATGCAAATTTTGAAAGCTAATAAAGAAGATTTGATTATTTTGAATCAAATTACTTTTACATCAAAGCAATTTTGGGGCTATTCAGACGAACAAATGGAAGAATGGAAAGAAATGCTCATGATTTCGGAAAGTTATCTCAAGGAAAACACCGTTAATAAGCTAGTTCAGGAAGAAATTTTAGGTTATTATTCCTATATCATTTTTGAAAATTATGTAGAATTAGACAATTTGTTTATTAAACCAGAAAAAATCGGGAAAGGATTGGGCACTTTTTTGCTTCAACATTTATTTGATGAAATCACAAAAATTGGTTATCATAAAATAGTTTTGTTTGCGGATCCAAATGCTGAAAGATTTTATAAAAAAATGGGGTTTCAAGTTATTGGAAGCAAACCAACCAAAGACAATAAAAGATTTTTACCTATCATGGAATTAAATTTATAGTTTGCCAAAACATGAAAAAAACTAATGCCCAAATATTAATCATAGACGATCAAGAAGACATTCTTTTTGCTTGTAAAATGGTTTTGAAGAAACATTTTGAAACTATTTTTACAATCAATAATCCAAAAAAAGTAGTTGAACTTTTGGCTGATAATGAGATTGACGTCGTTTTGCTCGATATGAATTACCGTATTGGTTTTGAAGACGGAAGAGAAGGAATTTATTTGTTGAAGGAAATCAAAACGCTTTCACCAAAAACGACTGTGATTTTGATGACTGCTTTTGGAAAAGTTGAAACTGCCGTTGAAGGATTGAAATTAGGAGCTTTTGATTATATTTTAAAACCTTGGGACAATGAAAAATTGGTTTCGGTTGTGAAATTTGCTGTTGAAGAAAGTCGGAAAGTTAGAAAGAAAATTATAAACTCAGAAAAGTTAGATTCTTTTTTCATCGGAAAATCGACCGCTATTCAAAAAGCATATTCTTTAGCGGTTAAAGTAGCTAAAACCGATGCAAATGTGTTGATTTTAGGCGAAAACGGAACGGGAAAATTCGTTTTAGCACATTATATTCATCAACAATCCAACCGAAAAAAAGAACCATTTGTGCACGTTGATTTGGGTTCGTTGAGTGAAAGTATTTTTGAAAGTGAATTGTTTGGTTATGCCAAAGGAGCTTTTACCGATGCTAAAAACGATACACCCGGACGATTTGAATCGGCTCAAAACGGTACGATTTTTTTGGATGAAATTGGTAACGTTCCGTTGCATTTGCAAACTAAACTACTGCAAGTAATTCAAAATAAATCGGTTACACGAGTGGGTGAATCCAAGGCTAGGCCGTTGAATATAAGAATTGTTACGGCGACAAATCTTGATTTGAGAAAGGAAGTTACCGAAAAAAATTTCAGAGAAGATTTGTATTATCGCATCAATACAATGGAAATTAAACTTCCTTCGCTTCACGAACGAAAAGAAGATATTATTCCGTTGGCTACTTTTTTATTAGAAAAAATTACTGAAAAATATGAGCGAGAGGAAATAGTTTTTGATGAAAAAGCATTGGAACAAATTCAGAAACACGCTTGGAAAGGAAACATTCGCGAGATGGAAAACCGCATTGAACGTGCTGTGATTTTGTGTGAAAACAATACCATCAAAAGTTCCGATTTAGATTTGGATGTGATCAGTTTTTCAACCATTGAAATGGAAGAAATGCCTTTGTCCGACATTGAAAAAATTTCCATTGAAAAAGTGTTGCATAAAAACAATTTCAACATTAGTAAATCGGCGGAAGAACTCGGACTTTCAAGAGCGGCTTTGTACCGAAGAATGGAAAAATACAATTTAGGTTCAACCGATTAATCAAAAATAGGTTTGAAAAATTTAAAACTATATCATCAACTTTTTATCCGATTACTACTATTGCTTTTGGTATTTATCGGCAGTTTTTTGTTGTTGTATAACTCCTTAGTTTATTCATCAATTTTTGGTTTTTTGCTTTTTTTATTAATGGGAATTGAGTTTTTTTCTTTTCTTCGAAATACGTTTTTATTTTATGATAAAACTATTGCAGCGATTTTAAACAATGATTTTTCGGCGGATTTTTCTAAACATAAATCGTATGATAATTACAAAAATCTGTTTCGTTTGTATGATTCATTGAAACAAAATCAAAACGAACAAGTTTCGAAAGATTTGGTTTATCGATCCATTTTAAACAACATTGAAACCGGCGTTTTAATTCTTCAAAAATCAGATGAAGATTGGGGCATTTTTTTAATGAACGACTATTTTTCGAGTCATTTTATGGTTCCGAAAGTGTCAAAATGGATGTATTTAAAAAATCAATTGCCTTCGCTTTGCGGAATTATTGAAGAACGAAATTTTGAAGAGTTGAAAACGTCTTTGCAAATTCGAGTGAACAAAGAAGACGCACAAACGTTTATGCTTCAAGCTTCAAAAACAAAAGCTTACGCTCAGGAATATTACATTGTTTTGTTGGATTCCATTCAAAAAGTGGTTGAGAAAAAAGAAAAAGAAGCTTGGATTAATTTAATGAAAGTCATCTCGCACGAATTGATGAATTCAATTACGCCTATTCGTTCGCTTACTCAGAATTTGAATGAGTTGATGCAACAAGATTCACTTTCAAAAGACGATTTAGAAGACATTAAAGAAAGTGTTTCTACGATGATTCACCGCAGCAATCATTTGCAAAATTTCGTGGAAAGTTATCGTAAAATTGCTATGCTTCCATCGCCTAAAAAGGAAAAAATAGAGTTGAATCAGTTGATGAACAACGCACTTCAATTGATGAATCCGTTATTTAAAAAAGAAAATATTATCGTAAAAAATAACATTTCTTTCAATAGATGGATTATGGTTGATTCACTTCAAATGGAGCAAGTTTTGATTAATTTATTAACCAATAGTTTGTATGCTTTAGAAGGAAACGACGAAAAAATCATTGAAATTTCGGCTGAACAAAAGAACAAACGATTGTTTATTTCTATTTCCGATTCCGGAATTGGTATTGATGCAGAAATTGAAGATAAAATTTTTCTGCCTTTTTTCACCACTCGAAAAGAAGGAGCCGGCATTGGATTGACCTTATCAAAAAATATTATTGAAGCTCACGGCGGTTATTTGAATTATCAAATGGATGATAATAAAACGCGATTTATTATTTGTTTGGTGGAGTGAGGCATTTAAATTGAGTTAATTTTACATAATGTTTTTCATACATTACTCATACACTATCCCTACTTATGATACGGCTATGCTATAGAGGAAAAAACAATGTGACCCGTCCTGAAATACTAGAAATTAATCGGTAGTTTACTCAAACAATTATTTGGCGAAGTATACTTTTTTTTGTAATTTTATTTCTACCAGAAAACTTATATTAGAATGAGCTTGCATTTTTGTGCAATACAAGATAGATTTGTAATTTACTCCGTTAATTTGACTACTAATTTTTATATTTTTGCATAATGAGTACAACCACAAAACCGAAACATATAGGCCGTAACATCAGCCGGATTAGAGAACTACGTGGGATGAAACAAGAAGCCCTAGCCATTGCTATTGGAGTTAGCCAACAAACTATTTCCAATATCGAAGGAAGTGAGCATGTTGATGAAACTATGTTACAGAAATTATCCGCCGTTTTGAATGTCTCTCCTGAGGGAATTAAACAATTTAGTGAGGAAACTGTATTTAATATTATCAATAATACCTTCACCGATAATAGTTCCAATAACAATAATTATTTATGCTCTATTAACCCACTTGATAAAGTTTTGGAATTGTATGAACGTCTTTTAGCTGCAGAAAAAGAGAAAATTAGTTATTTGGAACAGTTGCTTAAAGGTAAATAACTTTTAAAAGTCATTTATTTTTGGTTCCCAAAAAACCTTTTCAAAATCAACGATTTGATTATCAATCACTTTTATTCCTTCATTTTCCAGTAATTGCTGCATTAAATTTGTGCCTTGAAAATGATGTTTTCCTGATAGCATTCCTTTTCGATTCACAACTCGATGTGCGGGAACGTCTTCCCTATTGTGCGAAGCATTCATTGCCCAACCTACCATTCGGGCTGAACGAGCTGTTCCTAAAGCTTTGGCAATAGCTCCGTATGAAGTGACTCTTCCGTGTGGAATTTGTCTGGCGATGGCATACACTCTTTCAAAGAAATTTTCTTCCATCTTTCAAAGTATTACCGATAAATAATTTTGAAAAGGGTGAACAATGCCACTAGTCCGGTTATGGAACCTATGACATAATTGATGTTTCTGGATAAGAAGGAATCCTTTTTTTCTTTCCCTTTAAAAAAAGAAATATACCCAAAAAACACTAAAAAAGCAGCAATGGCAGAAGCTGCCGAAAAAGAATAAATGAAGAACGTATCAAAATTAAAATAACCATACGAACCTAATGTAATGCTTACAAAAACATAATACGGAATTGGAAATAAATTGAGCGAAGACAACAACATTCCTAAAAAGAAACGACTGGATTTGCTTCGCATTTTAATTTCTTCTTTCTTTTTTTTGGTTTTAGGTTTTTTTGCAATCCATAAGAAATAAACCGTTAAGACCGTAAAAATGACTAAACCAATTTCTTGTAAAACTGCACTGATATCGGCTCTTCTATCAATAAACCGAGAAAATAAAACCGCTAGTAACGTTTGAAAAAAAACAATAATCGAAGCTCCAAAAGCAAACCATAACGCACGATTTCTTCCGTCACGCATACTCACTTTTGCGGCGGTCATGTTGAGCAATCCGGGTGGAGTTGTTCCGATGGCTGCGGCCGAAAGTCCGAGAATGATGGGAAGGCTGATGTTCATTTATTGTGGTTATTGGTTAAAGATAATGGGTAAAAGGTTTACTTTATCTTAAATTGTATATACGTTATTGCTTTATTAATTTTTAAATACTGTTTTTCATAAAATGTTTGAATAGCTGTCACCACTTCGGGTGAACCTTCATTTCGGTACACATTATGGTTGGCATAAATCACTTCATGACCTTCACCGTGCAATAAACCGAGTGTGTAGCCGTGCATGAATTCGCTATCGGTTTTCAGGTGAACAATTCCATCTTTTTTGAGCACTTTTTTATAGCGTTGTAAAAATTCAGTATTCGTCATTCTGTGTTTTGTTCGTTTGTATTTGATTTGTGGATCGGGAAATGTAATCCAAATTTCATCTACTTCATTTTCTGCAAAGCAATATTCGATTAATTCAATTTGTGTACGAAGAAAACCAACGTTATTCAATCCGGTTTCCACTGCTGTTTTTGCACCACGCCAAAATCGAGCACCTTTAATATCGATTCCGATAAAATTTTTGTTAGGATAACGTTCGGCTAAACCCACAGAATATTCACCTTTACCACATCCTAATTCTAAAACAATTGGATTATCATTTTTAAAAAAATTCTTATTCCAATTTCCTTTCCATTCAAAATCGCCCGAAACTACTTCCTCACGAGTTGGCTCTATTACATTTTGAAACGTTTCATTTTCTTTAAAACGCTTTAATTTATTCTTACTTCCCACTTAATTTAATTTTTTGGTAAAATTAGGGAAATATAACCAATCAAAATTAGTACTACTTTTACAGTTATTAAATGAGTTATTAAGACTTGGAAACTGCCAAACCAAAAATTCTCGTTGCTCCATTAAATTGGGGCTTGGGACACGCCACACGATGCATTCCTATTATCGAAGCTTTGTTGGAAAACGATTTTGAACCCGTTATCGCTTCCGATGGTGTCGCTCTGCACATTTTGCAGAAAGAATTTCCGGAATTAATTTTTTTGGAATTGCCTTCCTATCAAATTGAATATGCCAAAAATGGAGCTTTTTTTAAATGGAAACTTATAAAAAATAGCCCAAAAATGATGGAAGCTATTTATATGGAAAGAAAATTGGTGAAAAAGTGGGTGAAAGAATACGATCTTTCAGGCATCATTTCCGATAATCGATTAGGGATTTATTCTAAAAAAGTACCATCCGTTTTTATCACCCATCAATTGAATGTTTTAACCGGAAATACGAGTTGGATTACCAGTAAACTCCATCAATATATCATTAAAAAATATGAAGAATGTTGGGTTCCGGATGTGGCAGAAATTCCGAACCTGACAGGAAAATTAGGTCATTTAAAAAATCCTCATTTTAAGATAAATTACATTGGTCCGTTAAGTCGTTTGAACAAAAAAGAATTGCCAAAAAAATATGATTTAATGGTGATTCTTTCCGGTCCTGAACCGCAACGATCGATGTTGGAAATGCATTTGAAAGAAGAAATCAAACGCTATGTTGGCGATGTTGTTTTTGTGCGTGGTGTAATTGAACCAGAACAAAAATCGGAACAAATTGACCATGTGACTTTCTATAATTTCATGACTTCCGGACAACTTGAACAAACATTCAATGAAAGTGAATTAGTGCTTTGTCGTTCGGGTTATACAACCGTTATGGATTTGGCAAAATTGGGTAAAAAAGCTTTTTTCATACCAACTCCAGGACAATTTGAACAAGAATATTTGGCTAAAAAATATAAAAAAGACGGTGTTGTTCCGTATGCTAAACAAGAAAAATTTGTCATTGAAAATTTATATGAAGTGGATTTGTATAAAGGATTACAAAGTTTTAAAAACGATTTGAATTGGAAGAATTTATTTCTGCTTTTCGAGCGTAAATGAAAATTCTGAACCCACTCCAAACTGACTTTCTACGTAGATTTTTTCGTTGTGACCTTCGATAATGTGTTTCACGATGGCTAATCCTAAACCGGAGCCACCTTCGGAACGAGCTCCACTTTTATCGACTCTATAAAAACGTTCAAACAGTCGTGGAATGTGTTGTTTTTGAATTCCTTCGCCATTATCAGTAATTCGAACGATGATTCTGTTTTTTACTAAATTTTCAATGCTCACTTCGGTTGTTCCGCCTTCTCTTCCGTATTTGATGGAATTCATCACCAAATTGGTAACTACTTGTTGGATTTTTTCCTGGTCGGCACGCACATAAATTGGGTTAGAATACTTTGTATCAAAAGTTAATGTGATATGTTTTTTGGAAGCTCGCATTTCGAGTAATTCGAAAACATTTTTCACCAATTCTACGACATCAAAAATAGAATATTCAAGATTTAAATCACCCGTTTCCAGCTTGGTAATCATGTCTAAATCTTTTACGATATAGATTAATCGCTCCACTCCTTTTTCGGCACGCTCAAGGTATTTTTTGCGAAGAGTTTTGTCGCTCATGGCTCCATCCAACAACGTTGAAATATATCCTTGAACGGTAAATAAAGGTGTTTTTAATTCATGGGAAACATTTCCTAAAAATTCTCTTCGGTATTCCTCGCGGACTTTCAGGGTTTCAATTTCGAGTTTTTTATCGGTGGCGAATTTTTTCACTTCTTTGGTTAAAGTAGCCATGTCTGTGGTGATTGGCTGACTTCTAAACGTTGTAGAATCTAATAAAGATACGTCATCGTAGATTTTTTTTACCCTACGATAAATAAAACGTTCCACCCGATACTGAATCACAAAAAACGAAAAAAGGTAGATGGAAAGTCCGAAAACAGCAATGAACAGCCAATTTATTTCATAAAAAAAATAAGTCGTCAAGATTAAAAACCCAATGGAAAACAGGGAAACATAAAGTGCCGATTTTATAGCAAATTTGTATGTTTTTTTAAAACTAATGGACATTAAAAATAGTTTTCATTTGGTTAATATGCTCTCAAAAGTAAACTATTTTCAACAAAAGAAGAAATTGAATTATACTTCCAATTTGTAACCAACACCTTTGATGGTTTTAAAAAGATCGTCACCAATTTTTTCTCTTAATTTTCTAATGTGTACGTCGATGGTTCTTCCGCCAACAACTACTTCGTTACCCCAAACTTTGTCTAAAATTTCTTCTCTTTTGAATACTTTTCCAGGTTTAGAAGCTAATAAATAGAACAATTCAAATTCTTTTCTTGGCAATACAATTTCTTTACCACCTTGAATAATTTTGTATTCTTCTCTGTTTACTTCGATATTTCCAACGGTTAAGACATCGCTTTTGGCTTCATCTTCTTTCAAACGACGTAAAAGTGCTTTCACTTTACTTACCAATACTTTGGGTTTGATTGGCTTTGCGATATAATCATCGGCACCGGCTTCAAAACCGGCTACTTGTGAGTAATCTTCGCTTCTTGCTGTTAAAAATGCTACAATAACATTACTCAATTCAGGAATCTTGCGGATGTGTTCACAGGCTTCCATGCCATCCATTTCGGGCATCATCACATCCATAATAATTAGGTGAGGCAATTCCTTTTTTGCTTTTTGAACGGCTTCTTTTCCGTTTACAGCAGTAACAATCTGATAGCCTTCTTGAGCTAGATTATACCCTACAATTTCGAGTATATCTTGCTCATCATCAACCAATAAGATTTTAATTTCCTTTTTTTTCATATCCAAAATAGTGTGCGTTTTGCGATGTAAAGGTAAAGATAATACAAAATGAAATACGTTGTTAACGGTAATTTAATCTGTTAACATTATCGTAACCTCTTTGAAACAAAATCGTAACAAGTGGGTAACATCAACTTTACAAGGTAGCCGTTTCTTTGCACCAAAATTAAACAACACATAATGAAACTTAAATTTTTATTATTATTCCTTTTAATTAGTTCGTCACTTTTGGCACAAAAAGGCACCGTGTCCGGCACTTTAACGGATAAAGACATGAACAATGAGCCACTACCGTTTGCGAATGTTCAGATTAAGGGAACAACCATTGGAACAACAACAGATGAAAATGGTAAATATACTTTGAATGTTGAACCTGGAAATCATGTGGTACAACTTAGTTTTTTGGGTTATGAAACGATTGAAGTTCCTGTAACCATTAAAGAAAATCAAACAGTAACTGTAAATAGAGCTTTAACGGCAGGAGGCGGAATGATGCTTCAAGATGTTGTGGTGCAAACAACGGTGAGCCGCGAAAAAGAAAGTGCTTTGTTGTTAGAACAAAAAGGAGCTATTGAAATAAAGCAGAGTATTGGGGCTTCTGAAATGTCAAGAAAAGGAGTTTCGAATGTTGAACAAGGTGTTCAGAAAATTTCAGGTGTTTCGAAAGTTGCTGACAGAGGTATCTTTGTAAGAGGACTTGATGACAGATACAACTACTTGCAAATAAATGGTTTAAACTTCATTCCTTCTGATCCCAACTTAAAAACAATTCCTTTAAGTTTTATACCGTCTGATATTGTTAGAAATATCAATGTTTACAAAACTTTTAATTCTTCATTATACCAAGATTTTGCTGGTGCTTCTTTGGGTGTTTGGACAAAAGACATTAGTTCAAAATCATACACCAAAATAAGTATTACAGCTGGATATAACTCAAATACAACTTTTAAAAGTTTTAAAACTTCTAATGAAGGTGCTTCAGACTTTTTTGGGTATACGGGAAACAACCGAAATCTTCCTACTGTTTTTGGTGAAAATCAAACTACATCTTATGCTGCTTCTCCTTCAGAATCTAAAGACATGTTTAATTCAAGTTGGTCGCCTGAGAACAACAATGCTCCGCTTAGTGTTGGAACAAGTATTACCAATTCAGATTCGTTTGTGTTGGAAAACGATAGGAGAATTGGATATATTTTCAACATGAATTTTAGCAATAATTACTTGGCACAATCAGGTGTTCGAAGAAATTTGAATTCAGAAGGAACTGCCTTTAAAGATTTTCAAGAAAATATTTTTAAATATACTACTCAAAAATCAGCACTAGCAGGAATAAATTATAAGAAAACGGACAAATACAATTTGTTCTTCAATGCTATTTACCTACAAAATTCTGAAAATACAATTGATGAATTACAAGGTGAAAATACCGATTTTATTACAATTGATAGGCCATTCTTCTTGAGAGATACAAAATATACAGAAAATAGTTCTTTTGGTTTACAACATTACGGAACATTGTATTTTAAAGACAAAAAACAAGTTCTTGATTATGGTATTGCTGCAACAAAAGGTAAAAACAATATGCCTGACAGAAAAATTTTAATTACAGAAGGTGTTGGACAAAATGCTGATTATGTTACTTTTAATGGTGTTGACCCTTTTCGCTTTTTTTCTGTGTTAGACAATACAAATGTGAATGGAAAAGTTGAATACCAATTTAATTTTGGTGAACAAATAGAAAATAAATATAAAAATGTTTTTAAAGTTGGTTATAATGGAGATATGACTTTATTTGATTTCTTTAACAGAACTGTGCGAGTAAATGGGGCTTCATCATTAACCGATACGACTATTGATACTGAAAACCCTCAACCATTTTTTGATACTAATTTTGATAATGGAAATTTATTTTATAGAAGTATTGCTGATCCAACATCAAATGTGGAAATTGTTCAATTTATAAATGCCGGATTTGTAAATTACACGAGAAATTGGGAGAAATTGACTTTAGACGTAGGTGTAAGAGTTGAGTATATGTTCCGAGAAACAAAATATAGAAATGAAACAAATAGTGTAAATGATCCTTTTTTAAAGAAAGATTATACACCATTGGATGTAAATCCGGTTTTAAATCTTAAATATGGACTAAACGAAAAAACGAATTTACGTTTTACTGCCTCAAGAACTTCTTCAAAACCTAGATTAAGAGAAATTCTTCCATTTAGATATCAAGATGGAGATGGAAATTTCACAATTGGTAATGCAGATTTAAAAAACACCGTAAATTACAATGTGGATTTAAAATATGAAACTTTCCCAAATCAATCCTCACTTGTTTCTGCAACTGTGTTTGGTAAATATATTGAAGACCCAATTTCTAGACTTCTGCAAGGTACATCTACAGGATTCTTAACAAAATACGATAATTTTGACTCAGCTTATATTTTTGGATTAGAATTAGAAGCTGCAATTGGATTAAATACATTTTTTAAAGAATCATCTTTAGCTGACAAAACAACAATTGGTATAAACACAATTTTGATGAAGTCAAATGAAGAAGCTAGTAAAGAGAGATTTCCTCAATTAACTTCTACATCAAGATCTTTACAAGGAGCATCTGACTTTATTATTAATGCAGATATTGCATATGAATTGGCAAAAAATGAAAAAGTTGAATCAAAACTATCGTTTATATTCAATACTTTTTCTGATAGAATTTACGCTGTTGGAACAGATGGAGCAGCTGACATAACCCAAAAACCAATTCATCAGTTAGATTTTACTTGGAGAAATACTTTTAATGAAAGATACCAGTTAAACTTATCAATCAGAAATCTTTTAGATCAAAATATTACAGCTACACAAGACCCAACAAGACCAATTGCATTTCCTGACAGATTTAGTGACATTAGTCAAGAATTAAATCAAGGAATTAATGTTGGCTTAGAATTTTCATATACCTTTTAAAATCTTATATTTCAAATACTTAAAGAGGCCTTTTGGTCTCTTTTTTTTATTTATGATAACAATTTATTTACAAATAATTGATTTAACTGTAACTGTTATATAACTTTTACATAACCTCATTTAGATGGGCTACAACTATTTTTGCTAAAACTTAAATAACACAATAAAATGAAAACAAATTTTTTAAAAGCTTTAGCATTAGCAACAGTAATTTTTGCTGTAGGATGTTCTTCAGATGACGACGCAAGCGGTCCAACAGTTCCAAACTTAGAAGGTTCAGTTTTACAAGGAAATATAACCGAAGATTTAAATGTGCCTGCAGGTAATTATAACCTTAAAGGAGTAGTGGTTGTAAAATCTGGTGCAACTTTAACCATTCAACCAGGAACAACATTTACAGTTTCTACTGTAGACCAAGGTTCGGGAACTAATTACTTACAAATTGAACAAGGAGCAAAGATAATTGCTAACGGAACTTCTACAGAACCTATTGTTTTTACAGCTCAATCAAATCAAATTGGAGCATGGGGTGGAATCATCATCAATGGTAAAGCAAGAATTAACGTAACAGGTGGAACTGAAATTGCAGAAGCAGGAGGTTTACTTTATGGCGGTTCAGACGATTCAGACAATTCAGGATCATTAAAATATGTTAGAATAGAATATGCCGGAGCTGCAATAACCGGTGGAACTGCAGAATATAATGCATTTTCTTTCTTTGGTGTAGGTTCTGGAACTGTTTTAGAAAACTTACAAGCTTACAAAGGTGCTGATGATGCTTTTGAATTCTTCGGAGGTTCAGTAAATGCAACAAATTTAGCTGCTTTTGGTTGTGAAGACGATAATATAGACTGGGACAGAGGATATAGAGGTACACTTACAAATATTTGGATTATTCAACCTTCTAATGGTGATTTTGCTTTTGAATGTTCAAACTTACCTGTTGAATTTAATAACACCCCAAGAGCTAATCCAACAGTTTCTAATGTAACTGTTGTAGGAAGTGGAAATGCTGCAAAAGCTGTATTTAACTTTAAAGAAGGAACAGCAGGAATTGTAACAAATGTAGTAGCTTCAAATATTGGATACGGTGTAGATTTAAGAAATCAATTAGGACAATTTCAAGATGGTTCTTTAAAAGTTAATAATGCCAACATAACTTATACAACTGCTTTAACTAAAAATGGTATCACAGGTGATACAACAAACATTGATAGCATTGTAACTGTTAATGCCGGAGCAACTGGAGCAAACACTGCACCTTTTAACGCTGGAACTTGGTTAAGAGAACTGTAAGAATTCTAAAAAATAAAATACTAAAT
The DNA here is from genome assembly GCF_057652995.1 of Flavobacterium sp. T50_26. NCBI lineage: Bacteria > Pseudomonadati > Bacteroidota > Flavobacteriia > Flavobacteriales > Flavobacteriaceae > Flavobacterium > Flavobacterium sp. T50_26. The sequence continues at coordinate 62,609 of NZ_JBYFCC010000008.1, read as the reverse complement.
CCCTCTTTTTAAACAAAGAGGGATTTTTTTGGTATAGTATTTGAAATATTTTTTATACATTTACCAAACCAAATCGGAAAGATGAAAAAAAATTACTTTTATACTATTCTTTTAGCGGTTTTTCTTGTTTCTCTGACAGTTTCTGCTCAGGAAAATAAGCCACAGCAACCCAACAAAACTCAGGAAACTACCATTGAGGGGCTTAGCTTTTATCCAAATCCGGTGAGTAACGGAAAAGTGTATATCACTTCAAAATCTTCATTAGCCAAAGAAGTAACCATTTTTGATATTCTTGGAAAAGTTGTGCTTCAAAGCACCATTACTACTAAAGAATTGAATGTTTCTTCACTTTCTCCGGGAATTTATATGATAAAAATCAAAGAAGGGGAAGCTACCGCAACCCGAAAATTGATTATCAAGTAGTTACATTTTCACTTTTTTTATAATTTAATGATTCTTTTACATACTTTTTTTCCTACTCAGAAAAAATGTACTTATCTTTGCACTATAATTTTTATTTAAACATTTATAAAATGAAAAAACTTTACACTTTATCTTTAATTTTATTATCCGCAATCGGATTTGCTCAAACTCCAGTTTTAACTGCGTTTGTTGATGGACCTTGCCCAGGCGGTTTGCCTAAAGTATGTGAAATATATGCTAACGGAACTGTAGATTTTACTCAATTTTCAATTCAAAACCAAACCAATGCAAATACAACATGGGGAACTCCTGTAGATTTGTCTTCTTTTGGAACAAGAACAAATGAGTTTATCTACATCATTTATACAAATAACAATATTGCAGTTGCAACTACTGAATTCCCTTCAATTGTTGCAGGAAATAGCTTAGAAAGCAACCTTATCAACCTTAATGGTGACGATAGATTCCGTATTATTAACACAACTTCAACTGATGTAATTGATCAATTTGGTGTAAGTGATGTTGACGGAACAGATTCTACTTGGGAATGGTTGGATACTTATGCTAAAAGAAATAATGGAACAGGTCCAGACGGTGGATTCGTAGAATCAAATTGGACCATTGCTCCAATAAATACTTTAGATACTGCTGGAACATGTTTAGCTGAACCGGGACCACAAGTACAAACAATTGTGAATTTAGGTTCTTTCACTTTAGGTTTAAACCAAAACGCAATCGCTGGTTTAAAAGTATATCCAAACCCAGTTGTTAACGGAACTCTTTATATTTCTACGCAAGCAAATGCTGAAAGATCTATTCAGATTTATGACATCTTAGGAAAACAAGTTGTAAACAAAGTTACTTCTAACGAAGCTATCAATGTTTCTAACTTAAACGCAGGTGTTTATATCCTTAAAATTACTGAAGAAGGAAAAACTTCATCTAGAAAGTTAGTGATTAACTAATTTTTCTTTACATAAATTTTAAAAGCATCAACGAAAGTTGGTGCTTTTTTTATTCCTATTTTTGCACCGATGAATCCCTATCCAGACATATTTTCTATCAGTAGTCAAAAAGAATTTGAGAAAATAACACTCAAAGTTTTTAGGCATCAATATAATAACAATTTGGTTTATCAGGATTTTTGTTCGTTGCTGAAAAAAGATAAATCGAATGTAAAATCGATAGAAGAAATTCCGTTTCTGCCAATTCAGTTTTTCAAAAGTCATGAAATTGTTAGCTCACAAGATCAAATTCAAGAAACATTTACTAGTAGCGGAACAACCGGAACTATAACAAGTAAACATCTGGTAACTGATGTAACTTTATACGAACAAAGTTTCCGAAAGGCATTTTCACAATTTTACGGAAACATAGAAGATTATGTGGTTTTAGCTCTACTTCCATCCTACCTAGAAAGAGATGGTTCATCGTTAATTTATATGGTCAATGATTTGATTGAAGGTTCAAATCACCCTGAAAGCGGTTTTTATTTGAATAATTATGATGAATTAATTCATAAACTTATCGAACTAGACTCTTCCGGTCAGAATGTGCTTTTAATTGGTGTAACATATGCTCTTTTAGATTTGGTTGAAAAACAATCCTTTCAATTAAAAAATACTATTGTGATGGAAACCGGAGGAATGAAAGGCAAACGAAAAGAAATCATCCGAGAAGAATTGCATGCTATTTTATGCAATGGTTTTGGTGTTCCAACCATTCATTCAGAATATGGCATGACCGAATTATTATCGCAAGCCTATTCATTAGGAAATGGCATTTTTGAATGTCCTCCTTGGATGTCTATTCTCATTCGTGACACCGAAGATGCGTTAACGTATGTTGAATATGGAAAAACCGGCGGAATCAATGTCATCGATTTAGCCAATATTAATTCTTGTTCTTTTATTGCTACACAAGATTTGGGCAAAAAAAATCCCAACCATTCGTTTGAAGTGTTGGGACGTTTTGATTCGAGTGATATTCGTGGTTGTAACTTGATGGTAATTTGATGTTACGAGTTTGAAAGTTGCGGGTTACGAGTTAAACTGCTCGCAAAATAAAATATGTTTTCTTTCCGCGTTGTAATAAGACAAATTCATTGTTGATTAAATCATTTGTTGAAAGCGTAAATTCCTCGGTTACTTTTTCGCGGTTTACAGAAATTGAATTTTCTTTTAACGCTCTTCTGGCTTCGCTATTGGAAGGTAAAAATCCGGATTTTGCTGATAATGCATCAATTATACCGATTCCGTTTTCTAAATCTGCTTTAGATATTTCTGCTTGTGTAATTCCATCAAAAACATCTAAAAATGTTTGCGAATCCAATTGCTTTAAATCTCCCGAAGTCGAATTCCCAAACAAAATAGTTGATGCTTTTACTGCTTTTTCATATTCTTCTCTTGAATGCACAAAAACCGTGATTTCTTCGGCTAATTTCTTTTGTAACAAACGTAAATGCGGTTCTTGCTGATGTTTTTCAATCAAATCTTCTATTGTTTCTTTGTCTAAAAACGTAAAGATTTTGATGTATTTTTCCGCATCAGCATCGGTAGAATTAAACCAAAATTGGTAGAATTTATACGGTGAAGTTTTATCTGCTGTTAACCAAACATTTCCACCTTCCGATTTTCCAAATTTTGAACCATCGGCTTTAGTGATTAATGGAGTTGTTAACGCAAATGCTTTTGCTCCTTCGTCTTCGGTGTTGACGTTTAATCGTCTAACTAATTCCGTTCCGGTGGTGATATTTCCCCACTGATCGGAACCACCCATTTGAAGCAAACAGTTGTAATGTTTATGTAAATGATAAAAATCGTAACCTTGAATTAATTGATAGGTGAATTCTGTGAACGACATTCCTTCTCCATCACCTGAAAAACGTTTTTTTACCGAATCTTTCGACATCATATAATTCACAGTAATTCGTTTACCCACGTCACGAGCAAAATCGATAAACGAAAAATCTTTCATCCAATCATAATTATTCACCATAATTGGAGCATTGGAATCAGTTGAATTGAAATCTAAAAAACGAGACAAAACACCTTTAATTCCTTCAACATTTTTATCTAAAGTTGCTTCATCTAACAAATTTCTTTCATCCGATTTTCCGGATGGATCGCCAATCATTCCGGTAGCTCCACCCACTAAAGCGATGGGTTGATGACCAAAATTTTTAAGGTGAACTAACAAGATGATTTGCACCATGCTTCCAATGTGTAATGAGTCGGCTGTAGGGTCAAATCCGATATAGGCAGTCGTAGATTCTTTTAGCAATTGCTCTTCTGTTCCAGGCATCATATCGTGAAACAATCCTCTCCAACGTAATTCTTCTACTAAATTTTTCATGTATGGATTCTATTTATTTTAAAGGTAACATGGAATCGCTTATTTTTATCGGTGTTTATACAAACATCTTTTAGTGGCGATTTCATGCAAATTAATTTTGGCAAAGATAGTTTTAATTCGATAATTTGAAAATGTAGAACAGAAACATTTATCTTTGTTTTTATGAATTTAGTTACAGGCGGAACCGGCTTAGTTGGTGCACATTTATTACTTCATTTACTTCAGAATGGCGAAAAAGTTCGGGCTTTATTTCGTACAGAAAACAGTATTCAAAAAACAAAAAATCTATTTAATCAATTAAATAACAGTGATTTATTTAATAAAATTGAATGGGTTTCAGGCAATGTAAACGATGTTCCTTCGCTTGAAAAAGCATTTGAAAATGTGGAATATGTTTATCATTGTGCAGCTCTAATTTCGTTTGATGGTGTTGAAGAAGAAAATCTCCGAAAAATTAATATTGAAGGAACGGCCAACGTAGTGAATTGTGCATTGGCTTTTGGTGTTAAAAAATTCTGCTACGTGAGTTCTATTGCTGCTTTGGGCGATTTAAAGGAAAGTGAAACCGTGATTACTGAAGAAACCGAATGGAATCCTGAAAAACCACACAGCGATTATGCACTTTCAAAATTTGGAGCCGAAATGGAAATTTGGCGAGCTGAACAAGAAGGTTTGAATTGTGTAATTGTGAATCCGGGAGTTATTTTAGGCTCAGGTTTTTGGGACTCAGGAAGCGGTGAAATTTTTATGAAAGTAAAAAAAGGAATTCCTTTTTTCACCAAAGGTTCAACAGGATTTGTTGCAGTGGAAGATGTTGTTACGGTAATGTATCAACTTATGAAAAGTGATATTTCAGGCGAACGATTTACTTTAATTAGCGAAAATATAATTTTTAAAGACTTGATTTTTTGGATTGCTGATGGAATAAAAATTAAAAAACCTTCTATGTATGCTAAACCTTGGATGACATCCATTGCGTGGCGTTTAGATTGGTTTTTTTCGATACTGTTTTTTCAAAAAAGAAGATTTTCAAGAGCAACCGCCAAATCGTTACATACAACTGTTTTGTATTCTAATGAGAAAATTAAGTTGCAATTGAATTTTGAATTTCAGCCAATAAAAGAAGTAGTCAAAAAAGTTAGTTTTGCTTTTTTAAAGTAGCTTTAATTTCTTCGATAGCTTTTTTAGTTCTAAGTGAATCTTTGCTTAATGGCTTTTTCCTTTCGGCATTTTTAGCTTCTTTTTCTTGTTCTATTTTCAAGAGACTATCTGCCACTTTTTTGTTTTCAATAATTCGATTTTCTACCGTTTCATACATTTTTTTATATTTCTTTAAATCCGCAGCATAATAAGTAGTGTTTTCTATAAACTGCAAACTGTCGATAGCATATTTTTTGTAGATATAAGTGCGAGACACGATATTATTGTCTGCTAAAATAACCGGATTACTAGAATTCAAAGCGTCTAAAATGCTCATATCATAAAGAATATCAATCATTTTTTCTTCTTCAATAAGTTTAGACGGTTTTTTTACTCCATTGGTATTACAAGAAATAAATACTACTAAAAAAAACAATAAAAGTGATTTTGCTTTCATTTTTTTATCGGTTAAAAAGTAATCGCATACCTGCTTTTGAATCATTTACTTTTGAATTCTGATAAACCAATTCACCATTCACAAACGTGTGCGTAATTCTCGATTTAAAATTAGTTCCTTCCAATGGCGACCATCCACATTTGTAGAGAATATTTTCTTTTTTTACGTTCCATGGCATAGCAGGATTTATCAAAACTAAATCGGCATAAAACCCTTTTTTGATGAATCCTCTATTTTCAATTTTAAAAATTTTGGCGGGATTATGAGCCATTTTTTCTACAATTTTCTCAACAGAAATTTTCCCTTGATGATAGGCTTCAAACATCGCTACAACTGCATGTTGTACTAGTGGTCCACCGGAAGGAGCTTGCAAATAAGGTTGCTTCTTCTCTTCTAATGTATGTGGAGCATGATCCGTGGCAATTACATCAATTCGGTCGTCTAACAATGCTTGCCAAAGTGCTGCTCGATCGGCTTCAGTTTTTACAGCCGGATTCCATTTGATCAAATTTCCTTTCGTGTCGTAATCGGCATTCGTGAACCACAAATGATGAATGCATACTTCTGCTGTGATTTGTTTGTCTTCAACAGGAATTTTATTGGTAAACAATTCCATTTCCTTCGCTGTCGAAAGATGAAAAACATGCAATCGTGCACCGGTTTTTTTGGCTAATGCAATGGCTTTGGAAGAAGAAAGATAGCACGCTTCTTCACTTCTGATTAAATGATGAAACTTCACAGGAACATCATCACCGTATTTTTCTTTGTATAAAGCTAAATTGCTTTGAATGGTGGCTTCGTCTTCGCAATGAACCGCTATAAGCATTTTGGTTGATGAAAATATTTTTTCTAAAACCTCTTCATTATCCACCAACATATTTCCGGTTGATGAACCCAAAAACAATTTTATCCCGGCAACATTTCTTGGATTTGTTTTTAAAACTTCTTCCAAATTATCATTGGTTCCGCCCATCATAAACGAATAATTGGCATGCGAAGTTTCGGCTGCAATTTGGTATTTTTGTTCCAATAATTCCTGCGTCACTGCGTTAGGAACTGTGTTGGGTTGTTCTATAAACGATGTAATTCCGCCCGCTACAGCGGCTCTTGATTCAGAAGCAATATCTGCTTTGTGGGTTAATCCTGGTTCACGAAAATGCACTTGATCATCAATGGCTCCCGGAATTAAAAAATTTCCTTCGGCATCAATAACTTTATATTCAGGTTTGGCACTAATGCTATCTTCAATCTCTACAATTAGCTGATTTTCAATGAGTAAATCACCTTCAAATATCTTTCCTTCGTTAACAATCTTGGCGTTTTTTATTAAGATCCTTTTCATTTTCATTTCGATTATAATCGATTAAATAGTTTTTTTATGCGTAATGAAATCACTCCAAAAACAGCTTCTTTAATGATAGAATTGCTCATTTTGGATTGCCCTTTTGTTCTATCTGTAAAGATAATAGGAACTTCTTTAATTTTAAAACCTTTGCAGTAAGTTCTGTATTTCATTTCGATTTGAAACGCATATCCTACGAATTTAATTTTGTCGAGATTTATTTTTTCAAGTACTTCTCTGCGGTAACAAATGAATCCTGCTGTGGCATCGTGAATTTTCATTCCGGTAATTATTTTTACATAAACCGAAGCAAAATAAGAAAGTAAAACCCTGCTTAATGGCCAATTGACCACATTTACTCCTCGAACATATCGAGAACCAATTGCCATATCGGCTTCTCCGCCTTGACAAGCTTCATACAATTTATTCAAATCTTGCGGATTATGAGAAAAATCGGCATCCATCTCAAAAATAAAATCATAATTGTTTTGCAACGCCCATTTGAATCCGTGCACATACGCCGTTCCCAGTCCGGATTTCTTTTTTCTAACTTTCAAAAAAAGTTGCGATGGAAATTCTTTTTGTAAGGATTCAACAACTTCATAGGTTTTATCCGGTGAATTGTCATCCACAATCAGTATGTGAAAAGTCTTTTCGAGAGCAAAAACTGCCCGAATAATACTTTCAACATTTTCAATTTCGTTGTAGGTTGGAATGACTACTAATCCGTTACTCATAAAAAGACAAAATTTCAAAGCAAAAGTAAACTTTTTATAAACGTTGATTCATAATAAAATTATAATAAAGTGATTGAATTAAAAAAATAGTAATTTTACAAACGAATTATGGACTACATTTTAGAACAACGAATATTGGATAGTAAAGATTGGGCAACAGTTTTGTTTGTCTTGAGCTTTGCATTGATTGCGGTGACCAAAACTTTTTTTGAAGCCCGTTTTAATGAATTTCTAAAATTGTTTGTTACTGATAAATACCTCAAAATCTACAAAGATCCTTCGCACATGATGAGCTGGTTTACGATTAGTTTATTTTTTGTGCAATTGATTTCGTTTGCTTTTTTTATTCTTATTTTGCTGAATTATTTCGGATTAGCTTCTAAAACCGATGGAATAAAATATATTCAGATTATCACTTTGTTAGGTGTTTTTGTACTTTCTAAATATTTGGTTGAAAAAATTATTGCAACTTCCTTTAAAATTGAAGATTTTATGGAACAATTTAATCTTCAAAAAGTGAGTTACCGAACGTTTATTGGCTTATTAATCCTTCCTGTGAATATAATTTTGTATTACAATGATGTTTCTTCAAACCTAATTATTTACGGGATTCTATTGATTATATTGACAGTAAACGCCTTAACATACCTTATTTCATTAAAATCTTATCAAAGTTTACTAATAAGTAAGATGTTTTATTTTATTTTGTATCTTTGTGCCCTTGAAATAGCCCCCTACTATTTTATGTATTATTGGTTTACAAGACGTTAGTTGAACAACAAATTTCGATATGAAAGTGAAAACAATTTTGGTGTCACAACCAGAGCCAAAAGTAGAAAATTCTCCCTACTTTGAGCTTATTCAAAAGCATAAAGTAAAAATCGATTTCAGACCCTTTATTCATGTCGAAGGTGTTCCGGTAAAAGATATTAGAAGTCAAAAAATTGACTTGCACAATTTCACGGCCATCATCTTAACCAGTAGAAATTCTGTAGATCATTTTTTTAGGGTAGCCGAAGAAATGCGTTATAAAGTTCCTGAAGATTTGAAATATTTTTGTCAATCAGAAGCCGTTGCTTTTTATTTACAGAAATACGTTATCTACAGAAAACGAAAAATATATGTCGGCCAAAAAGATTTTGTAGATTTATCTCCACTGATTAAAAAATACAAAGAAGAAAAGTTTTTATTGCCAGCGTCCGATCAATTAAATTTTGATGTTCCTCAAACGTTAGACGGTTTGAAAGTAAATTGGACTCAAGGTATTTTTTACAGAACTGTTATGAGTGATTTAACGGATTTAGCTGATGTTTACTATGATGTGTTGGCCTTTTTTAGCCCAACCGGAATAAAATCATTGTTTAAAAACTTCCCTGATTTTCAACAAAATGAAACAAGAATTGCGGTTTTTGGAAGCACTACACAAAAAGAAGCGATAGATCATGGTTTAAGAGTAGATATTATGGCTCCGTCTCCGGAAGCTCCATCAATGACAATGGCATTAGAAAAATATATTGCTAAGACGAATAAGGATAAATAATAAAAATAACTTGAAAATAGACAGAAAAGAGTTGTGAAATTTAATTTTTACAACTCTTTTTTTATTAAACTTTTTTATTTTTTTTTTCAAATTCTTCTACAATTTCTTTTTTGAATGCCAACAAATTCACTTCTGCTTTATTCAATTTAAGAATCGGTTTTTTATAGATTACAGGCAAAACTTGATTTGGCTCAAGTTCCAAAATCTCAATAAGCTTTACAAAAACAGAAAACATCAATTCAGACTTACCGTTTTCAATTCTAGCATAATGACTTTGCGAAAGTTTCAATTGACCAGCAACATAGTCTTGTGAATAATCTTTTATTTTTCGTTGTTGCCTGATAATTTCAAGAATGTCTTGCCCCATAGATTTAAAAATAATTTTATTGTTAAATTTAGTTGAATAGGGAGCTTTCAAAAATAAATAAAAATCGCACAAAAAAAAATTTTATTAAGAAAAATAATATGCTCATAATGACTATTTAATCCAAAATTTGAATTATCTATTTGAATGAAAATATGAGCTTTCGATTCAAATTGGACAAATGAATAGTAATGATAATGCGATTTCTCCCTTTGGTCGAAATGACAAACGAGAAGGAAAAATTAGGATTGCATCAAAACAAATTATTGCGTTGGCTAGAGTTTTATACAAAAAACCGCAATTTTTAATTCTAGACGAAGCTACATCTGCTATGGATCGAAATACTGAAAACTTTACAATGCAATTACTTCAAAAGATAAAACCTACTTGTGCCATTTTGTTTATTTCGCATCGTTTAAACACCTTGAAAACGTATGCAGATGAAATTTATATTCTCGAAAATAAAACAATTAGTTTGAAAGGAACCCATGATGCGTTGCTTGAAACAAAAAATTTTTATAGTGATTTCTACAATTAAAAAGAGTTCCACAAATTTGCAGAACTCTTTTCGTTTGGTTAGTTAGTGTAAAATTATAATTGAGGTCCGGACTTCACTAAGTTTCGTCCTTCTTCATTGTCTGTATATTGTACGAAGTTTTTAATAAACAAATCAGCTAAATTGGATGCTTTTGCCGTCCAATCATCTGAGTTATTATATGTGTCTCGAGGATCTAAAATAGCACTATCGACATTATTTAAAGCAGTTGGTACTTCAAAATTAAAAATCGGGATTATTTTTGTTTCCGCTTTTTCAATTGAACCATCCAAAATGGCATCAATGATTGCTCTGGTATCTTTTATAGAAATTCGTTTCCCTGTACCATTCCAACCTGTGTTAACCATATAAGCAGTCGCTTCGTGTTGTTCCATTTTCTTAACCAATTCTTGTCCGTATTTGGTTGGATGAAGTGATAAAAATGCTTTTCCGAAACAAGCTGAAAAAGTAGGTTGTGGTTCAGTCACACCTCTTTCTGTTCCGGCTAATTTTGCCGTAAATCCTGAAAGGAAATAATATTTTGTTTGTTCTGGTGTTAATTTAGAAACCGGAGGCATAACACCAAAAGCATCTGCTGTCAAGAAAATAACCTTAGTTGCGTGACCCGCTTTTGAAACCGGTTTTACAATATTTTGAATGTGATTAATAGGATAAGAAACTCGCGTATTTTGCGTTACAGAACCATCTTTAAAATCGATTTTCCCGTTTGCATCCAACGTTACGTTTTCCAATAAAGCATCTTTTTTAATTGCTCCATAAATATCCGGTTCATTTTCTTTACTTAAATCGATGGTTTTTGCATAACAACCACCTTCAAAGTTAAAAACACCTTCGTCATCCCAACCGTGCTCATCGTCACCAATTAATTCACGTTTTGGATCGGTTGACAACGTTGTTTTTCCTGTTCCCGACAATCCGAAGAAAACGGCCACATCGCCATCTTTTCCTTTGTTAGCAGAACAATGCATCGAAGCAATTCCTTGTAAAGGCAAATAGTAATTCATCATCGAGAAAAGTCCTTTTTTCATTTCTCCACCATACCAGGTTCCACCGATGATTTGAACTTTTTCAGTTAAATTGAACGCCACATATACTTCCGAATTTAATCCGTGTTCTTCATAGTTTTTGAAAGATGTTTTAGAACCATTCATGACAATAAAATCAGGCTCACCAAAATTTTCCAATTCTTGTTCCGTTGGACGGATGAACATATTTTTGACAAAATGTGCTTGCCAAGCCACTTCCATAATGAATCTAACTTTTAAACGAGTGTTTTCGTTTGCACCACAAAAAGCATCCACTACAAATAATCTTTTTCCGGAAAGTTGATTAACTGTCGTTTCCTTTAAAGCATCCCAAGTCACTTTTGAAATAGGTTTGTTATCGTTTGGTGCTTTTGGAGAGTTCCACCAAATGGTATCTCTCGTCACGTCGTCTTCTACAATATATTTATCTTTTGGCGATCTTCCGGTAAATTCTCCCGTCATTACATTTACCGCTCCTAATTCTGATAATTGTCCTTTTTCGTATCCTTCTAACTTTGAACTTAGTTCTTCTTCATATAAGAATTCAAACGATGGATTATAAACAATTTCTTGTGTGTTTTTGATTCCGTACTTTTCTAACGAAATCGATTTCGTAAATTGAGCGTATGTTTCCATAAATTTACCGTTTAGTTGTGTTTAAATATTTGGCAAAAGTAAAAATTAAATCTTTACAATTGATAATTTGTTGAAAATTTATCCTTTTTGTTTAAGAATGTTCAAAAACAGAGCTGACCAAGCACTTATTAATAGCAATCCCCCAATTGGCGTTATTGGCCCTAAAAACTTAAAATCAATAGAAGTTAAGTCGTTTGTTGCCAATAAATAGATAGAACCCGAAAAAAACAAAACGCCAACTAAAACCAATATCAAAATAATTTTTTTTGTTTTATCAGACAGTAAAACGGTTGTTCCTAAAAACAATAAAAAAAGTGTGTGATAAAATTGGTAGCGAACACCGGTTTCAAAACTGACTAATTGATTTTCGTTTAAAACTTCTTTTAACGCATGAGCTCCAAATGCTCCTAAAATGATTGCAATTACTCCCAAGACGGCAGCAACTAGTATAATTTTTCTATTCATTTCATAATATAATAATCAAAATTACGGAATTATTTTTCAACCTCAAATGGAATTAACATTGTAAAATTTGTTAGGAATATAACATCTAACTACATTTGTGTGATTTTTATACAAAATGACATGAGAAATATATTGATTATTGGTGCCGGCCGTTCTGCCTCTTCGTTAATAAAATACCTTTTAAATAAATCTGAATCAGAAAATTTAAGGCTTACTATTGCTGATTTATCTTTGGAACTGGCTCAGAAAAAAACCAATAATCATCCCAACGCATTGCCTATCCAATTAGACATTGCTAATGTTGAGCAACGCCAAAAAGAAGTACAAAAAGCAGACATCGTTATCTCAATGCTACCTGCACACTTGCATACGGAAATTGCCGAAGATTGTCTTGCTTTCAACAAACACATGGTGACGGCTTCCTATATCAGTCCGAAAATGCAAGAATTAGACAGTCAGGCAAAAGAAAAAGGATTAATTTTTATGAATGAAATTGGTCTGGATCCCGGAATTGATCACATGAGTGCCATGAAAATCATTGATGAAATTAGAGAAAAAGGCGGAAAAATGATTCAATTTGAATCGTTTTGTGGCGGATTAGTAGCTCCCGAAAGCGATACCAATTTATGGAATTACAAATTTTCGTGGAATCCCAGAAATGTAGTTTTAGCCGGGCAAGGCGGTGTTTCAAAATTTATTCAGGAAGGAAAATACAAATACATTCCTTACAACAAATTATTTCGTAGAACTGAATTTTTGGAAGTAGAAGGTTACGGACGATTTGAAGGTTATGCCAACCGTGATTCATTAAAATACAGAAGCATTTATGGTTTAGATAACATTTTAACCATGTATCGCGGCACTTTACGAAGAGTAGGTTATTCAAAAGCGTGGGATATGTTAGTTCAACTAGGAATGACAGATGACACCTATTCTATGGAAAATTCTGAGAACATGTCTTACCGTGATTTTACGAATTCATTTTTGCCTTATCATCCTTCGGATTCGGTGGAATTGAAGTTACGTCATTATCTTAAAATTGATCAAGACGATGTGATTTGGGATAAATTTGAGGAATTAGATTTATTTGATTCTACCAAAAAAGCAGGAATCAAAAATGCAACACCGGCTCAATATTTAGAGCATATTTTAGCCGAAAAATGGGCTCTTCAGCCCGAAGATAAAGATATGATTGTGATGTATCACAAATTTGGTTATGAACTCAACGGTCAGAAAAAGCAAATTGACAGTTGTATGGTTTGTTTAGGCGATGATCAAACGTATACGGCTATGGCTAAAACAGTTGGCCTACCTGTTGCCATTGCTACGCTACAAATTTTAAACGGAAACATCACAACGCCTGGAGTTCAACTGCCAACTAAAAAAGAGGTATATGAACCAATTTTGAAAGAATTGGAGTCGTTTGGAGTCGTTTTTAATGATAAAGAAGTGCCGTATATGGGTTATAACCCTAATAATGTAGGAAGCTAATTATTTGGAAGATTTGTTGTGTTTATTAATTTCATCTTGCAATTGACGACCTAACTTTTGCTCTTTTTCGAGTGCTTTTCGTTTGTAATCTTCGTAATCTTCTTCCAGTTTTTCAAGATTATTTTTTGCTTCGCTGGATGTTGATTTGGCTCCTTTGAGTTGAAACAAAAACACTATTAAAATAAGTAATAAAACCGAAACAATTCCCCACATAATCAAATTATAGTTCGTTTTACTGATTGAAGCTCCAAAAAATGAAACATTATCCTGAGCTGTTTTTAGTTGATCAAGTTCTGCTTGGGTAGTTTTTAAAGTATCCTTTAGTTGTTGAACAGTGGTTGCGTGATTTGAAAATTCGCTTTTTAATTCTTCTAATTCGTTTTTAAATCGGTTAACAGAATCAAGACTATTTCGTTTTAAAATCGTTAGAAAATCTCTTTTTACGACTTTGTATTCCTGAAAATTATTTGATTTTTGAACCACATAATCAAATTGTTTATCTAATGTTCCGTTCATCGAAGCTTGTCCGCCATTCTGAATAGAATCTTGTGCAAATGAAAATGTTATAACAAATAAAAAAAGGAATAAATAAATATATTTTTTCATGAGATGAAGTTTGGTCTGGTTGATTAACAAATTTAATTTTTTTAGTTTAAGAATCCTAATAGATTTTTTTAGTCTGTAATTCTTTAAGAAATCTAAATTTATACTATTGTAACTTTAAAATTGATTTTTTAGTATTTATGAAAGTAATTTTATATTTTTAATTAAAATTTATAACTATGAAAATCAATTCGCTTGAAATAGAAATTGACGGTATTGACAAAGAAATTCTTCGTGATTTGATGGAAGATGCTCGAAAACCCATTTTACAGATTGCCAATAAAATAGGAATTTCCGGTGCGGCTATTCATCAGCGGTTGCGAAAACTGGAAGAAGCCGGTGTGATTTCGGGTTCTAAATTTGTGATTAATAATAAAGTGTTGGGTTATAAAACAATGGCTTTTGTTGGGATTTATTTGGATAAAGCTTCAAGTAATTCGGATGCTGTGCGAGAATTGAAAAAAATACCGGAAGTGTTGGAATGTCATTATACAACCGGAAATTGGAGCATTTTGGTTAAGATAATTTGTAGAGATAACGAACATTTGATGCAATTGCTTAATAAAAAAATTCAGCCGATTGATGGGGTTTCGAGAACGGAGACGTTTATTTCGTTAGAACAGCAGATTGAGCGGCAGATACAGTTGTAGGCGTTGCGGGTTTGATGGTTGCGGGTTGCGGGTTGCTGGTTTATGCTGCGATGAAAGGAAGGCACGAAGTTTTTGTTTGCGATGAAGACAATGTAGAATGAAAATTATTTGAAAACTGAAGGTGAAAATTTTTTTCTCACAGAAGACACGGAAAACACAGAAAAGAAATTGCTTCGCAATGACAAAATTGGGTGAAAACTGTGACTGAAAACTGGATACTGATTACCATTCCTTTCTAGCCCCGATTGAAGTGGAAATCTTTTTGTTTCGAGCTTTGCTCGTGAACAAAAAATTGCAACGTAAAGCGGGAATATGGTTTCCTGAAAAAGCCCGAGCCATTCGCTTCCAAAAAAAAATCCGCTACGATGGTAACGGATTTTATTGTTTTTATTTTTGAATTAGTCTCTGGAACCAAATACTTGGAGAGCCCAATATAGTAAGGACGCTAATGCACCGATTGCGGCTACTAAATAAGTTCTGGCAGCCCATTTTAAGGCATCTGCGGCTCCTTCGTATTCTTGTTGACCAACCATATTTGCTTTCTTTAACCAAGCTAAAGCTCTGTTACTTGCATCGTATTCTACAGGTAAAGTAATGAAGCTGAACGTGGTAGCTAACGCCATCATCACTAAACCAGCGATGGCTACGTAAAATCCGATTGCACTTCCGGAGGCGGCTCCTAAAATTAAACCACCAATTACTAACCATTGCGACATTCCTGAAGAAACGTTGACAACAGGTACTAATTTGGAGCGTAATGTTAACCATTCGTAGGCAGTTGCGTGTTGCACTGCGTGACCAACTTCGTGAGCGGCAACGGCTGCTGCAGCGGCATTACGTTGGTTGTAAACGGCTTCACTCAGGTTTACTGTTTTGTCAGTTGGATTGTAGTGATCGGTTAAACGACCGGGAGTTGAGATGACTTTTACGTCATGAATTCCGTGGTCTTCAAGCATTCGTTGAGCAATTTCGGCTCCACTCATTCCGTTTCGCAATTGAACTTTGGAATAAAATTCAAATTTTTTCTTCAGTTGATTACTTACTAACCAACTTACTAAAGCGATTGCACCGATTAAAATATAATATCCTATCATTTTTGTTCTTTTTAAAATATAAAGTTACAAATATATAGCAAATTGCAAGCCAAATTTATGTGAATTCTTTTTGCTGTAATTTTGTCAGGTTTTTAAAAGAACACAACACCAACCATCAATCGGTTTTGGCCGTTTTCTTTTACCGTATTAGACACGCTAGCATAATCGGATTTCCATTTTCCGTTGGTGAAAGCAAATTCGTAACCCACATTTAAACGAATGCTCAATTTCTCTTTACGTTTTAAATTAAATGCTACTGATGGTCCGGCATAAAAAATATCATTTTTCAAACTGACGTGACCGGAATTATTTTCAGGGTTCAAATCGTTTAAATTGATATCATTATCACGAGAATATAGATTCAAGTCGTTGTGAGTGTACGCCACATTTAATCCACCGGACAATAAAATTCTGGATTTATTTACAAAATTATAATGTCCTCGAAGTCGTAAAGTTCCACTTGCCAATTTATTTTCAGTTGTGTTGTTTTTCTTGGTAGAATAGCTCGAAGATAGATCCATATCAAAAGAGTATTTCTCCCATAACGAATTAATTCCAATTGTTAACTCCGGCATAGCTTCTCTAATTTCTGGCATTCCTGATGCTCTAATTTTTTGGTTCAAAGAAAAATCGTTGTAAAAAACACCACCTACACCGATGTACAAATCCATCTTGGGCAATACACATTTTTTTTCGTCGGTTGAAATCGTTTCCTGCTCTTGTGCAAAAGTGAACTGAGCCAACAATACTACTGCAATAAAAAAGATTTTTTTCATGTTTTTTAAATTTAAAATTGTAGTTAATAAAAGTGAGAAATTAGTTAGAAATTGAATTTTATGATTTTAATACAATAACTTAATTTTTGGATAAATAGTATGTTTTTCCACTAATAAGTTAAAAATCCGATAAGTGAAACTCCTATTCCAACATAATAATTTGTAAAATCACTTGTGGTGGCAAACTTTGGTGCTCCCATGGCTTGACGGTATTTTGCTTTGGCAGTGAGATAAACATCCGGAAAACGATCATTGTCATAAACTTTAACAGCAGCTTCTACGCCGGGTTGAAGAATGTAGAAATAATTGGTTTCAATGCGTTTGGCTGATTCGCTCACACCATATTCATCCCAAAACTCTTCTGTAACATCACGATCAACCAACGTAGCCATTGCTAAACCGTTGTTCAATTGCAGACCAATTCTGAATTTTTCTTTTTTGATTAAATCAAATTGATTGAGCCAACTTATTTCGCTGTATTGAACAGCGGGATTAAATACATCGTATTGAAAATCGGTTTTCATTTTTCGGGAAGCATAGCTTATGTTGATACCGGTGGACCAATTTTCACGAACATAATATCGAATATCCATTGAAAAACCGATGAAATTGGTTGATAAAATTGGGCTGTAGAAACCAGAAAAATCAAAAGCAATTTCGTTTGGCAAGACTTGCGTTTCAACCATTTCTTCTTCTTGAGCAAACAAAAAGGAACTGCAAAACAAAGCAAAGAATAGTAGTCGTGATTTCATAAGCAGAAGGAATTTGAATTAAATTTATGAAATCAAAAAATCTGCCAAAAAAATTGATTTAGGTATTGTTTAACACTTGTTGATGAAAAAAGCCACGGATTCACAATTGAATTTGCGAATCCGTGGCTTTTATTTTTATAAAATTATCCTACTAAGTTGATGATTTTTCCTGGAACAATAATCACTTTATTTGGTGTTCTTCCTTGCAATTGAGCTTGGGTTCGTTCGTCTGCCATTACAATTTCTTCAATTTGAGCAGCGGTTAAATCCAATGGTAATTTGATTGTAAAACGCATTTTTCCATTGAAGGAAACCGGATATTCTTTTTCGGATTCTACTAAATATTTCTCTTCAAAAACAGGAAATACCACGGTTGAAACTGAACCTTCGTGACCCAATTGACTCCATAATTCCTCGGCAATATGCGGAGCATACGGCGAAACTAAAATAGCTAATGGTTCTAAAATTTTTCTGTGATTGCATTTTAGTTGAGCCAATTCATTCACACAAATCATAAATTGAGAAACAGAAGTGTTGAACGAGAAATTCTCGATATCCTCTGTTACTTTTTTGATGGTTTTA
Source organism: Flavobacterium sp. T50_26 (assembly GCF_057652995.1). Classification (NCBI taxonomy): domain Bacteria; kingdom Pseudomonadati; phylum Bacteroidota; class Flavobacteriia; order Flavobacteriales; family Flavobacteriaceae; genus Flavobacterium; species Flavobacterium sp. T50_26. The sequence goes on along the minus strand of NZ_JBYFCC010000008.1, from coordinate 44,622 downwards.
TGTAAGGACTTGTACATTTCAGCCGTTGGTTCATCGTTAGTGACAATCAAACCGTTATCATCAAAATACAATCGCCATAATTTTTTCAGGAAACCTGAAACTCCTGTAATTCCGGCTGTATTCCAAGGTTTTGCTTGTTCTAACGGACCGAGAAACATTTCGTATAAACGTAAGGTGTCGGCTCCGTATTGGTTACAAATATCGTCTGGGTTAACGACGTTGTATTTGGATTTGGACATTTTTTCGACTTCGCGACGAACAAGAAATTTATCGTTATTGTCCTTTATAAATATTCCAGTTTTATATTCCGAATATAATGGATGTTTAATGAATGCATCAATATCTAATTCATTAGTCAAATCATTAATCACTAACAAATCAACATGAATAACTTGAGTCATTATTTCATCTATTTTTTTCCCATTAACTTCATCAATTATTCTACCATCTTCAAACTCTAAATAGCATCCTCCTTCCGCAAAGGTTTTCAAAGTTGGCTCATAATTAGAAGATACAAAAAGATATGTTTCTCCATCTAAATTTATATTATAGCGACGAACAAACGCACTCATCCCCAAAATCATCCCCTGATTAATCAACTTTTTGAATGGTTCTTCGGGTGTGATGAATCCGCGGTCTTTTAGAAATTTATTCCAAAAACGAGAATACAATAAATGGCCGGTGGCGTGTTCGCTACCACCAATATATAAGTCTACATTTTCCCAATAGTTCAAGGCATCTTGGCTGGCAAATTCGTTTTCGTTATGTGCATCCATATAACGCATCCAATACCACGAAGAACCTGCCCAACCCGGCATGGTGTTCAATTCTAAAGGAAACACTTTCACATTATCAATCAACTGATTACTAACCACTGAACACTGAACACTGTCCCAAGCCCAATGCGTAGCATTTCCTAACGGTGGTTGACCGTCTTCGGTTGGTAAATATTTTTCTACTTCCGGTAAAATAATAGGAAGATGTTTCGCATCAATCATTTGTGGTAAACCATTGACGTAGTAAACGGGAAACGGTTCGCCCCAATAACGTTGTCTTGAGAAAACCGCATCACGCAAACGGTAATTGGTTTTCCCTTTTCCTTGACCAATTTGTTCTAAGGCTTCGATGGCTTTTTTGGTAGCTTCTTTATAGCCTAGACCATTTAAAAAATCAGAATTGACTAACTCAAAACCACTTTTTTCTGCAAAAGCGGCTTCGGAAATATCTTGGTTGAAAATGTTTTTAATTTCGGGCATTCCTTCTTTTCCTTTGAAGAAATTAGCGAATGCATAATCACGTTCATCGCCACACGGAACGGCCATTACAGCTCCTGTTCCATAACCGGCCAACACATAATCGCCAATCCAAACCGGAATGGGTTCTTTGGTAAACGGATGCTCGGCATACGCTCCTGTGAAAACACCTGAAATGGTTTTTACATCAGCCATACGCTCTCTTTCGGAGCGTTTTGATGTTGCTTCTACGTAAGCTTGCACTGATGCTTTTTGTTCAGAAGTTGTGATTTGCGAAACTAAATCGTGCTCGGGTGCGAGGGTCATAAAGGTTACTCCGAAGATGGTGTCGGGTCTTGTCGTAAACACATCAACTTGAAACTTGACTCGAGACGAAGTCGAACAGAGCGAAGCTAAACCTGAAACCTGAAACTTCACAGTTGCCCCAACACTCTTCCCAATCCAATTACGTTGACTTTCCTTAATGCTTTCGCTCCAATCGATGGTTTCTAAACCTTGCAATAAACGTTCAGCATACGCAGAAATTCGCATACTCCATTGCGTCATTTTTTTGCGAATTACGGGATGACCTCCACGTTCGGAAACGCCATTGACAATTTCGTCATTGGCTAAAACGGTTCCTAAAGCGGGACACCAATTTACTTCGGTTTCGGCTAAATAGGTTAAGCGATATTTTAATAAAATTTCTTGTTGCTTTTCAGATGAAAATGCATTCCATTCAGCTGCTGAAAAAATTTCTATGTTGTCATCACAAACGATATCCACATTGGCATTTCCTTCTGCTTTAAACACTTTTACCAATTCTGAAATTGGAAATGCTTGATCGGAATGTTTACAATAATACGAATCAAACAATTGAATAAAAATCCATTGCGTCCATTTGTAATAATCCGAATTTGATGTGCGTACTTCTCTACTCCAATCGAACGAAAAACCGATTTTATCCAATTGCTCACGATAACGAGCGATATTTTCTTTGGTTGTTTTTTCGGGATGTTGTCCGGTTTGAATGGCATATTGTTCCGCCGGAAGTCCGAATGAATCATATCCTTGCGGATGCAAGACATTAAAACCTTTGTGTCTTTTATAACGAGCCACGATGTCTGAAGCAATATATCCCAGCGGATGACCTACGTGTAAACCTGCTCCGGATGGATACGGAAACATATCCAACACATAATATTTTGGTTTTTCGGAATTATTTTCTGCGGCAAAGGTTTGGTTTTTAGCCCAATATTCTTGCCATTTGGCTTCGATTTTTTCGTGGAAGTATTTCATTTTTTTGAGATGCTGAGTTTCTGAGACGCTAAGTTGCTGAGTTTTTTTAATTTTAAACGGCAAATTTACGTTTATTGTACTAAACTCAAAACTTTCAACGTTATAAACTGTGGTTTAACCAATTTCTTTTTTAATTTTACGGCTTAAATTAATTTCTATGGCATCATCTTACGAAAGGTATCAAAAAAGACGACTTATTTCTTCCTATTTTTCTGTAGTATTAAGTGTATTTTTAGTGCTTTTTTTATTGGGAATTCTTGGGTTTTTTGTGATAAATTCCAAAAAATTATCGGATGATTTTAAAGAAGAAATTCCAATGTCTGTCTATTTCAAAGATGCTGCCAACGATAGTGTGCTTAAAAATTTTGAAGCAAAATTAAAAGCCTCGGCTTATGTAAAAACAGACACATTTGTATCAAAAGAAACGGCGGCTTCAAAGCATAAAGATATTATTGGTGAGGATTTTATGCAGTTTTTAGGATTTAATCCGTTGCAGAATTCCTTTGATATTCATCTAAAAGCAGATTATGTTGTAGCCGATAGCATCAAAAATATCGAACAAGAATTCAAGGAAAATAAAATGATTTCTGATATTGTTTACGACAAACATCTAGTTGATTTAGTGAATGATAACATTAAAAAAATCACGTTTTGGATGTTAGTCGTAACCGGATTTTTAGCATTTATTGCTGTTTTATTGATTAACAGTTCAATGCGATTATCCATTTATTCCAATCGATTTATTATCAAAACGATGCAAATGGTGGGTGCAACCAAATCATTTATTAGAAAACCTTTCATCATACGAAGTATCACTTTGGGAATAATTGGTGCATTATTGGCGATTGTTGCCATTGTTGGTGTGCTTTTTTACATCGATTCTAATTTTCCAAAACTTGGTATTTTAGAAGATAAAGCGATGATAGGTGCTGTATTACTTGGCGTTTTGGTTTTAGGAGTTTTAATTTCTTGGTTCAGTACTTTCTTTGCTACGCAAAAATTCTTAAACCTAAGAACAGACGATTTATATTAATTTTTTATTTGAAAAAATGAGCAGTAAAAACGAACAAAAACAAGAATTTATCTTTGAGAAAGTCAATTATAAAATCCTTTTAATCGGAATTGGAATAATCGTCTTAGGATTTATTTTAATGAGTGGCGGCGGTAGTGATGACCCAAAAATCTTTAGCGAAGCTATTTTTGATTTTAGAAGAATTCGTTTAGCTCCAACTGTTGTGTTGGCCGGATTTGGTGTGGTGATTTATGCTATTATGAAAAATCCTAAGAAAGGATAAAAGAATATTCGATTTTTAGATTATTCGAAATAATAATTAAAATCTGAAAATCTTACATTCTAACAATCCAGCAATCCAATAATCTAATTTTCCAACATGAGTACACTCCAAGCCATTATCCTTGCTATTATTGAAGGTATTACCGAATTTCTTCCTGTATCTTCCACTGGACACATGATTATTGCGTCTTCCTTTTTTGGAATTGCTCAGGACGATTTTACCAAATTATTTACTATAGTTATTCAGTTAGGAACGATACTTTCGGTGATTGTTCTCTATTTCAAACGATTTTTCCAATCCATTGATTTTTATTTTAAATTATTGGTTGCTTTTATACCGGCTGTTTTTTTTGGATTACTATTAAGCGATTTCATTGACGGATTACTTGAAAACCCAATTACAGTTGCTGTTTCTTTAATCATCGGTGGATTTTTATTATTGAAAGTAGATGATTGGTTTGGTAATTCCGAAGGAACAGAAATTTCCTATTCCACCGCTTTCAAAATTGGACTATTTCAATGTTTAGCCATGATTCCGGGAGTTTCCAGAAGTGGAGCCAGCATCGTAGGCGGTATGACTCAAAAATTATCAAGAACTACTGCAGCAGAATTTTCATTCTTCTTAGCCATTCCAACCATGTTAGGTGCAACGCTAAAAAAATCATACGATTATTACAAAGCAGGTTTTGAACTTTCTCAAGATCAATTCAATTTATTGATTATTGGAAATGTGGTTGGTTTTATTGTTGCATTAATTGCCATCAAATCGTTTATAGGATTTTTAACCAAACACGGATTTAAAATTTTTGGATATTATAGAATTATAGCCGGAGTTGCTATTTTACTGATTCATTTCTTTGTTCAAAAACTAACCGTAATCTAAAAATGACAGCGGAAGAAATTTTAGAAGGACAAGTCATTTTAGTTGATAAACCTTTAACGTGGTCCTCTTTTCAAGCGGTTAATAAGTTGAAATATGCTTTGAAACGCGAATTAGGTCTTCCCAAAAAATTCAAAATTGGTCACGCCGGAACGCTAGATCCTTTAGCCACCGGATTATTGATTATTTGCACAGGAAAATTCACCAAACGAATCACAGAAATTCAAGGTCAACCTAAAGAATATACCGGAACTTTTAAACTTGGTGCTACTACTCCATCCTATGATTTGGAAACTGAAATTGATGAAAATTTTTCAATAAATCATATTAACGAAACATTAATTAATCAAATCTTACCTCAATTTTTAGGTGAAATTGATCAAAAACCACCTGTTTTTTCAGCCATTAAAAAAGACGGAATTCGAATGTATGAACACGCTCGTGCCGGTGTAGAAATGGAAATGGAAAGCAGAAAAACCACCATTCACGAATTTGAAATTACACGAATTGATTTACCCGAAGTTGACTTTAGAGTGGTTTGCAGCAAAGGAACCTACATTCGTTCATTAGCAAATGATTTTGGAAAAGCTCTTGAATCCGGTGCTCATTTGACGGTTTTACGACGAACAAAAATTGGTGATTATTCTGTTGAAAATGCTGTTTCTCCGGATGATTTTGAATCAAATTTATTGAAAAAATAAAAGGCATTTATTTTTTTCTTATCTTTACTATTCAATTCATAGCCATGAAAACATCAAAAGATAAATCTAAAAACTTAGCAACTCCAGGCAAACCTATGTCGCAGGATGAATTTGTTTCGCTTATTAAAGAAGCGGAGGAAGGAATTTTTTTGACAGAAAAAGAATTTGATAAAAAATTCGAAGAATGGAGATTGAAAAGAAAAAAGTAATTAGGTCAACTTTTTACTTAAATGATATTCAAGATGTTTTTGAATATGGAGAAGCCATTTTTGGAGAAAAAGCGGCTCTATACTTTTATGACGATTTGAAGCAAATGGTTCGAAACCTCGGAACCCAATACCTTCTTCATCCCGAATGTCGTCATCTTGAAACCAAAACCAAAATTTACAGAAATATCATTTTAGGTTCTTATTTAATTATCTACCGAATTAGAGCCAATAAAATTGAAGTGTTAAGAGCTTTTCATGGAAGTCGTTCGCCAAAAATCATCAAACAAGTTAGAAAAATCAAAACATGATTCGCAATTTATTCTCCTCTATTTTTCTTCTTGTTTCTTTTATAATTTTTGGACAATCTTCCAAATTAAAAACCGGCGATTTACTTTTTCAAAAGATGAATTGTGGCGATTTATGCGAAGCCATTCACGCTGTAACCGAAGGATATGACGGCAATGATTTTAGTCATTTGGGATTGGTTTTAATTGAAAATGATTCTGTTTTTATTATCGAAGCAGCCGGAAATGCCGTTCGAAAAGTGACGTTGGAACAGTTTTCAAAAAACACACAAACCACTATGTTTATTGGAAGAGTAAAATCGAAATATAAAAAATTAATTCCGCAAGTTATTTCGTTTTCTAAACAACAAATCGGAATTCCGTATGACGATGATTATTTATATGATAACGGAAAATATTATTGTTCTGAATTAATTTATGATGCTTTTTTAAATGCTTACGGCGAACCTTTTTTCGAATTACAACCGATGACATTCAAACAACCTAAAACGAATGAATTTTTTCCTGCTTGGGTTGATTATTATCAAAACCTAAAAATAGAAATCCCGGAAGGAGAACTGGGTTGTAATCCGGGTGGAATTTCTACTTCTGATAAAATTAAAATTGTTGGAAAGTTAAACTAATTGCTTTTCATATTTTTCAACTAAAGCCATAATTTCAGTTTGAGTGCTCAGACCTTTATCGTGCAAATACCATTTTTGAAGTTCCGTTTTCGCAGTTTCATCCACAATTCCAAATTGAGCTTTATAGTCTAAAATTAGGTTTCTTGCACCTTCCGGTCTTGGACCCCAATCGCTTAAAACGGTTAAAGTTTCTGCATCCAAAATCAATAATTTTGGAATGGCTTTTCCACCATTCGTCAAAAACTGATTCATTAACGCTTCATTTTCGTCACGAAAAACAATTCGTAAATCAATTTTTTCTGAAAGTTCAGCCATTTTGTTGATGATGGGCAACAATTGAGCCGCATCGCCACACCAACCTTCTGAAATGACTATCCATAAATAATTGGCTCGTAAATTACTTAAACCTAATTTAACTTCATCAGAAATCTGAATAGTTTTATCTAAGCGATTCATTCGAACTTCGTTCAATTCACTATACTTTGTCAAATCTTCCGATTGTTCATTTCCGGTTGATTTTCCTTCTTTCAATAAATTGGTAACTTGTTTACGGTAATCTAAATAAGTTACACTTCTTGCTAAACTGCTTTTAATAATATCTTGCATAAATTGATAATTTATGGCACAAAAGTAAAGATTATTTTGCTTTTACTTTGTAACGCTTGTAACAGTTCACAATAAAAATGTATTTTTGGTTGCGATATGGAATTCAAGTCAAAAAATATAGGTTTAGTACTTTCGGGTGGCGGTTCAAAAGGATTAGCACATGCCGGAGTTCTTCAATTTTTGGAAGAACAAAACATTAAACCTACACAGATAGCAGGAAGTAGTGCGGGTTCAATCGTAGCCGCTTTGTATGCATTTGGAAAATCTCCGAAAGAAATTTTATCCTTTTTTCAATCCATTTACTTTTTTCATTGGAAACATTTTACCTTTTCCAAAGCTGGAATTATTGATAGTTTATCTTTTAAAAAATATTTTACGGATGTTTTTGGTGATGCAACCATTGGCGAATTAAAAATTCCTATTCATGTTACAGCAACCGACATGGTGAAAGGGAAAATTAAAATTTTTGACAGAGATACTTCCATTGTGGATGCTATTTTGGCTTCCAGTGCTTTTCCCGGAATTATTTCGCCTTATGTAATTGATGATAATTGGTATAGCGATGGTGGAATTCTGAACCACTTTCCAACCGATATTTTACAAGGCAGATGCGATATTATTATTGGTGTTTACGTTAGTCCGATTCAAAAAATTGAAGCGAAAGATTTAAATTCTATTAAAGCAGTAACATCGCGAGCTTTTGATTTATTAACGGCAAACACAACCATGCAAAAATTTACTTTATGTGATTGGGTTATTGAACCCGAAGAATTATCAAAATACGGAACATTCGAAACCAACAAAATTAAAATGGAAATAATTTTTAATCATGGTTACGAAGCAGCCAAAAAATCATTTCCTGATTTTCAATCCCATATTGACAATAGGTAAACTACTCCGATTTTTTATATTGATAAAATCAATAATTCTTTATATTTGCACCACAAAAAACATCTTATGAAATACAAAAGAATACTTCTAAAACTAAGTGGAGAAGCGTTAATGGGCGACCGTCAGTATGGAATTGACCCAAAAAGACTGGCAGAATATGCTCAAGAAATTAAACAAATTCACAATCAAGGAGTAGAAATTGCCATCGTTATTGGTGGTGGAAATATTTTTAGAGGTGTTGCCGGAGCCAGCAATGGAATGGATAGAGTGCAAGGCGATTATATGGGCATGCTTGCCACGGTAATCAACGGAATGGCATTGCAAGGAGCCTTAGAAGAAGCCGGAATGTTAACTCGTTTGCAAACCGCTTTAAAAATCGAAGCGATTGCAGAGCCTTATATCAAAAGAAGAGCTGTTCGCCATTTAGAAAAAGGTAGAATTGTAATTTTTGGTGCAGGAACAGGAAATCCGTATTTTACAACGGATACAGCAGCTGTTTTAAGAGGTGTTGAAGTGGGTGCCGATGTAATTTTAAAAGGAACTCGCGTAGATGGTGTATATAATGCCGATCCGGAAAAACACAAAGATGCCGTAAAATTTGATTATATTTCATTTGAGGATGTGTTGAGCAAAGGGTTAAATGTGATGGATACCACCGCATTTACGTTAAGTCAAGAAAATAAATTACCAATTATCGTATTTGATATGAACAAACCGGGGAATTTATTGAAAGTTTGCAATGGCGAAACCATCGGAACTACCGTTACCATTTAATTTGGCTTTATTTTTGAATAATAGAATACGATTAAAAACATACTATCATGACAGAAGAAATAGATTTTATCATTGATACCGCAAAAGAACACATGGATGGTTCGATTGCTCATTTGGAAAAAGAATTTTTAAATATTAGAGCCGGAAAAGCAACACCACAAATGCTAGGTGGAGTTTTTGTTGATTATTATGGTTCGCAAACACCGCTTTCGCAAGTGGCAAATATCAACGTTCCCGATGCAAGAACGATCACGGTTACACCGTGGGAAAAAGGAATGTTGCATCCGATTGAAAAAGCTATTATGATTGCCAATTTAGGTTTTAACCCAATGAATAATGGCGATAATATCATCATTTCTGTACCACCATTAACGGAAGAACGCAGAAGAGATTTGGTTAAACAAGCCAAATCCGAAGCAGAAGATGCCAAAATCGGAATTAGAAATGCTCGTAAAGATGCCAATACCGACATCAAAAAAGAGGAAAAAAACGGAACTTCGGAAGATATTTGTAAATCTGCCGAAGAAAGCATTCAAAAACTAACCGATGCATACATTAAAAAAATTGATGATATTCTAGCAGTCAAAGAAGCCGAAATCATGAAAGTATAAATTGAAATCCACTTGAAAGAGTGGATTTTTTGTTTTAATAAATTACATTTGTGATTCGCATTTTTATAACACATGAAATACCTCGCTTTTCTATTTCTTTTTTGCTCATTTTGTGTTCAGGCACAATTTAGAGTGACGGGAATTATTAAAGAAGAGACCACTAAAACTCCTTTGCCTTTTGCCACGATTCAATCTTCATCCGGCAGAACAACGATTGCAGATGTGACAGGAAAATTTGAATTTATCAGTTCATCAGCAGGTGAAAAAATGGTTATTTCTTACCTAAATTATATCAGCAAAGAGTTTGTTATTGAAAAAACCAGCCATTTTTCAGTCTTTTTAGAATCTAAACCAAAATTTTCTGAATCAGAATTAAGTCAAAAACAAGAGCAATCAAAAATATTTCTAAATGCTGTTTATGCTTCAATTGAGCAAAATAATCCCAAACAAGCACTTTCAACCTTTCAATACAAAGGCTACAATAAAATTGTTGTAACTGCTCATCCTGATTCAATCAAAGGAAAAATTGATACAATCAAAAAATCGAATAAAATTAAAATTGACTCAACCGATTTTAAGTTTAAAAAACTAGTTACAAAACAACATTTATTTGTTACCGAAAAGGTTTCGTTGTTTCAATATAGCGATTCTAAATTCAAGGAAACTGTTTTAGCTTCACAAATGTCGGGATTCAAAAATCCGATTTATGAAGTGATTGGTTTTAACCTTCAATCCTATTCTGTTTATGAACCTCGCTATGAATTATTAGAAACAAAGTATATAAATCCGATTTCAAAACAAGGTCTTCGCGATTATGATTTTGAATTATTAGATACGATTTCGCTTTCTAACCGAAAAACCGTTTTGGTCTATTTTAAAAACAAAAAAAGAATCAATAAAAAAGGAATGGAAGGACTACTTTTTATTGATCAAGAAAATTTCGCTGTGGCCAAAGCCATTATGCGTGTGCGAGGAATTATCGATTTAACAGCAATTCATGAATATGAATTTTTATTAAATGAAAAAATTTGGTTTCCAAACACCTATGAATTAAAAATCATCAAAGGAAAAAATGATGATCCTATAAAAATTCTGGGAGGAACAATAGAATTTGAAGGAGAATATGACGAATTAGGAAAAAAACGTGAAAAAGCGGCTTCTGATTTTTCCTTTATGCATTCCAAAACATTTTTTTATGATCGTGAAATAAATATTCCTCTAAGCATAGCCCGAAACTCTGTTGCGATAGAAATAGACGACGATGTTGCTAAAAAAGACACGACATTTTGGTTAAAAAACAGAAAAGATCGTTTTAGTAAAAGAGACCGAAACACATTTGCTGTGAAAGATAGTTTAGCCTTTTTTAAAGGAATAAATGCCAAGCTTTTTTTTGGCAGAAAAATTATAAACGGCTATGTTCCGGTAGGTTTTTTTGATTTTGATTTACGCTACTTAGTAAGCTACAATAACTACGAAGGCTTCCGTTTTGGTGTTGGCGGAACAACTAATGAGCGATTTTCTAAAGATTTTAAAATAGACGGATATGTTGCCTACGGTCTTAAAGATGAAAAAATAAAGTATCATTTGGGTGGATCTACTCGAGTTGGAAATTTTTCAAACACGTGGGCCGGAATTTCTTATACAGATGACATTCAGGAAATTGGTAGTACAAAGTTTAATATAGATAAAAGGGTTTTCAAAATTTATGATCCAAGACCAATTAACCTAAGCACTTTCTACCATCACAAAACTTGGAAAGGTTATGTGGAAACCAATTTTTTGCCCAAAACGGAAAGTATTTGGCAGTTGAATCATTCAAAAATTGAACCTTTGTTTAATTATGCGTTTTTTGATGGTGAAAATTTATACAATCGATACACGATGACCACCGCTTCAGTTTCAATTCAATGGAATCCGTTTAGCGATTACATGCATACTCCAACGGGGAAAATTGAAATTGAGAAAAGATTTCCTAAATTCACCTTTCAATTTACAGAATCATTACCTGATTTTTTTGGTAATGATTTTCAGTTTGGAAAAATTGATGCCCGAGCAGAATATGAAAAACAATTCATAAACGGACAAAAATCCGCAGTTTTAATTCAAGCAGGATATGCTTTTGGCGATGTACCGCTAACGCACTTATATAACAATTCCCCAAATAATTTAGATCGCGAAGCTTTACTGCAGCGTTTAACCGTGGCCGGAAAAAATAGTTTTGAAACCATGCGTTTTAACGAGTTTTTTTCAAGTCAATATGTAATGCTTCATTTTAAACATGGATTTAAAAGAGTAGAATTATTTAAAAAAGTAAAACCTTCCTTAGTTTTAGTGACTCGAATGGCTTGGGGAAATATGGAGAAACCCGAACAGCATGTAGGACTTAATTATAAAACCATTAACGAAGGTTACTTTGAATCCGGAATCGAGTTAAACCAAATTTTCAGCGGATTTGGATTGGCTGGATTTTATCGCTATGGGCCAAATCAATTGAGTCGATTTGAAGATAATATCGCAATTAAGTTAACTTTTGTACTCGATTTAGGTTTATAATAATAATTCGTTTTATTGATTTTTTCAAAGATTAAATTACAGTTAATACAATCTATTTAGTATTGATTTCACTACCTTTGCATCCGTTAAAATTATCGTATGGCTAAATGGTTTAGCGTAGGTTTTTGGGAATCAATTGCCCGAATTATCCTCAGAAACAGAATCACAATTCTTTCCATCGTTTTTCTATTGACCGTGTTTTTGGCATTTCAATGGAAACACATGCGTTTCACGTATACAGAAGCGAATCTTCTACCCGATCATCATGAAGTAAACGAACAATACAATCAATTTTTAGATAAGTTTGGCGAAGAAGGAAACTTAATTATCATTGGTGTTCAAGACTCAACTTTTTTTACTCCAAAACAGTTTACCGCTTGGAAAAATTTGATGACGAACTTAAAAAAGTCAAATGAAGTTGATTTGATAATTTCGGTTGATGATTTAAAGAAATTAAATAAAAACGAATCATTAGAAACGTTTGAATTGGTTGATTTTATTGATTCAACTAAAATAAAAAACGCAAAATATCTTCTTGAAAAACGCGAAGAACTTTTTGAACGTTTACCTTTTTATGAGCATTTATTGTTCAGCAAAAAAACCGGAACAATAAGAGCTGCGATTTATTTGGATAAGAAAATTGTAAACACAAGTGTTCGAAAAGATTTTGTTGTTGAAAATTTAATTCCACAAATAGAAGCTTTTGAAGAACAAACAAAAATCGATTTAAAAGTCTCCGGAATGCCTTATATCCGGACACTCAATTCGCAAAACATTGTGGATGAAATTGGCATTTTTATCGGAGCCGCACTTTTGGTAACGTCATTAATATTTTTCTTCTTTTTCCGAAGTTTCAGAGCAACATTCATCTCAATGTGTGTAGTTATTATTGGTGTAATGTGGGCTTTTGGAACGTTAGGCTTACTTGGATTTGAAATCACTGTTTTAACCGCAATTATTCCGCCATTAATCATCGTAATCGGAATTCCTAACTGTATTTTCTTAATCAATAAGTATCAACAGGAAGTCAAAAAACACGGAAATCAGGCCAAATCATTACAACGAGTAATTTCAAAAGTTGGAAATGCTACTTTGATGACCAATTTGACCACCGCTGCCGGTTTTGCCACTTTCATTGTAACTGATAGTGAGTTATTAACAGAATTTGGAATTATTGCTTCCATCAATATTGTTTTGTTGTTTATTTTGTGTTTGTTAGTCATTCCAATTATCTACAGTTTTATGCCTTTGCCAAAGGACAAACATTTGGAACACCTTGACAAAACGTATACCAAAACATTTGTAAATTGGGTTGAAAGAACTGTAAAAAACAAAAGTATTTCCATTTATATCACCTCCCTTATTCTTCTTGTTGTAAGTATCATTGGAATTTATCAAATGAAAATTTCAGGAAGTTTGATCGAAGACATGCCTAAAAAAACAGGGTTTTTCAAAGATATTTTATTCTTTGAAAAAGAATTTGATGGTGTCATGCCTTTGGAAATTATGATTGACACCAAACGAAAAAAAGGTGTAATGAAACTTTCCACTTTGCGAAAAATGGAAGAAGTGCAAGAAATCATCAGTGAGATACCGGAACTTTCTCAACCGATGTCGATTGTTAATGTGGTTAAATATTCGAAACAAGCCTACTACAACGGAAATCCCGATTATTATGAATTACCAACCGCACAAGAACAAGGTTTTATTTTAAGTTATGCCAAAAATGCAACCCAAAACAGTAAAGAAAATTTCATGAAAAGTTATGTTGATTCCACAGGTCAATATGCCAGAATCACAACTTTTATGAAAGACATCGGCACTGATAAAATGGAAAAAATTGAAGAAAAATTGTGGGATAAAATCAATAAAGTTTTTCCATCAGATCGATATACGGTTACTATGACCGGAAAAGCATTGGTATTTCAAAAAGGAACAAATTATTTGGTAGACAATTTAGTAATGTCGCTTTTGTTTGCCATTTTTCTCATTTCGCTTTTTATGGCCTATTTGTTTCGTTCGTTCAAAATGGTGCTTATTTCCTTAATTCCAAACTTATTACCTTTGCTCATTACTGCTGGATTGATGGGGTATTTGGGAGTTCCCATAAAACCATCAACCATATTAGTGTTTAGCATTGCTTTCGGAATTTCGGTTGATGACACGATTCACTTCTTAGCCAAATACCGTCAGGAATTACAAGCAAACAACTGGAAAATCAGAAAATCAGTGTTCAATGCATTGCGAGAAACCGGTGTCAGTATGTTTTACACTTCCATCGTTTTATTCTTCGGGTTTTCAGTATTTATGATATCCAGCTTTGGCGGAACCGTTGCTTTGGGCGGATTAGTTTCGGCCACTTTGCTTTTTGCCATGTTATCAAATTTATTGCTTTTACCGGCATTATTATTATCTTTAGAAAAAACCATTGCCAATCAAGAAGAATTTCTTCAACCAACCATTGATATTTTGGTGGAAGAAGACGAAAAAGAAACTGAACCTAAATCCTAGTCAAAAAAATTATAATCTAGTATATTTGCATAGTAAACTTAAAACAAAATGAAGAAGCACACGAAAGTTAACGAATTACTAACAGCCACACCTATTTTAACCGAAGTAACCGTAAAAGGCTGGGTTAGAACCTTTAGAAACAATCAATTTATTGCCTTAAATGATGGTTCTACCATTAATAATATCCAATGTGTTGTTGATTTTGAAAACACACCGGAAGAAACCTTAAAAAGAATTACCACCGGGGCTGCTGTTTCGTTAACCGGAACATTAGCAGAAAGCAAAGGTGCTGGTCAAAAAGTAGAAGTTCAAGTTTCAAAAATTGAAATTTTAGGTGATTCGGATGCAGAAAAATATCCGATGCAACCAAAAAAACATTCGTTAGAAGTTTTAAGAAAAAATGCTCATTTGCGTGTGCGAACCAATGCCTTTGGAGCGATTATGCGAGTGCGATCAACGCTTTCGTTTGCTGTTCATCAGTATTTTCAAGAAAAAGGTTTTTTCTATGTCAACACACCTATTATAACCGGTTCAGATGCTGAAGGTGCTGGTGAAATGTTTAAAGTAACTGCACTTCCATTCGACAACACCCCAAGAACAGAAGAAGGAAAAATAAATTATAAAGAAGATTTTTTTGGTAAAGAAACCAATCTAACTGTTTCGGGACAATTGGAAGCCGAAACCTATGCAATGGCTTTGGGCCAAGTTTATACATTTGGACCAACATTTAGAGCGGAAAATTCAAATACATCTCGCCATTTAGCCGAATTTTGGATGATTGAGCCCGAAGTGGCGTTTAATGAATTGGCGGATAACATGGACTTAGCCGAAGATTTTATTAAATATGTTATCAAATATACCGTTGATAAACATGAAGATGATTTGAAGTTTTTGGAACAACGTTTGTTAGACGAAGAAAAAAACAAACCACAAGCTGAACGAAGCGAAATGAGTTTGTTAGAAAAATTAAATTTTGTTTTAGAAAATAATTTCAAACGTGTTACTTACACAGAAGCGATTGATATTTTAAGAAATTCAAAACCAAATAAGAATAAAAAATTTCAATATTTAATTGAAGAATGGGGTGCCGATTTGCAAAGTGAGCACGAACGTTTCTTAGTTGAAAAACACTTTAAATGTCCGGTAATTTTATATGATTATCCGGCAAAAATTAAAGCATTTTATATGCGTTTGAATGACAATACGGAGCCAGGAAAAGAAACCGTTCGAGCAATGGATATCTTGTTCCCTGGAATTGGTGAAATTGTTGGTGGTTCGCAAAGAGAAGAACGTCATGATGTTTTGGTTGAAAAAATGAAAGCATTAGGAATTGATGAAGAAGAATTATGGTGGTATTTGGATACGCGTCGTTTTGGAACGGCTGTTCACTCCGGTTTCGGTTTAGGATTTGAACGATTAGTTCTTTTTGTAACCGGAATGACTAATATTCGTGATGTAATTCCGTTCCCGAGAACACCGCAGAATGCTGAGTTCTAAATTTGTTTCAAGTTTAAAGTTTCAAGTTGTTGTACCTTCAGCAACTTGAAACTTGAAACCTTAAACTTTTAAACAAAAAGATTTTTATTATTTGCCACGAAGAAAAGAAGTCACGAAGATTATGATTACTGACGAAGAAGAAAGAATTGCAAAAATTATTGTTAATTCAGCCTATCAAGTTCATAAAAAACTTGGTCCGGGTTTATTAGAAAAAATTTATGAAGCTTGTTTAGCTTATGAATTAGAAAAAGCAGGATTGAAAGTCAAAAGACAAATTGATTTGCCAATTATTTATGATGAATTATATTTTGATGAAGGTTTACGCCTTGATTTATATGTTGAAGAGTCCATCATCATTGAAATAAAAGCAGTTGATATTGTTAATCCTATTTGGAAAGCTCAATTGATAAGTCATTTAAAATTAACACAAAATCAATTAGGCTTTTTAATTAATTTTAATGTTCCTTTGATAAAAGACGGTATTAAAAGATATATTTACACAAAGAATCACTAAATTATTATAGTTACAATGAGCTTTGTGCCTTCAAAAAAATCAAAGAAAAATACTTTGTGACTTTGTGGCAAAAATTTCAGAGTTAAGTAGTAAAAGAATATAAAAATGTTAAAACAAAATCTACAATTCAAATTATCTCAAAAATTATCTCCTCAACAAATTCAGTTGATGAAGTTAATTCAATTGCCAACGCAGGCTTTTGAACAACGATTGAAAGAGGAAATGAATGAAAATCCGGCATTGGAAGGCGGAAAAGAGGAAGATGAATATGAAGATGAATTTGAAAAAGAAGAATTCGACGATTACGAAGAAGATGAATACGATCGAATTGATGCAGAAGACATTAACATAGATGAGTACCTGAGTGACGACGAAACTCCCGAATATAAACTCCAAGCCAATAATTACAGTGATGATGACGAAGATCGTGAAACGCCTTTTGCTGCACCGGTCACTTTTCATCAGGATTTGATAAATCAATTAAACACCTTTATTCTCTCCGAAGAAGATAGAGAAATTGCAGAATTTTTAGTGGGAAGCATTGACGACATGGGCTATATCCGTCGATCAGTAGCCGATATTGTTGATGATTTAGCATTTACGCAAGGTATTTACACCGATGAACAAGCTGTAGAACGTATTCTACATATCGTTCACGAATTAGAACCATCCGGAGTTGGTGCTCGCGATTTGCAAGAATGTTTGTTGTTGCAACTCAAACACAAAACGCCATCAGAATCAGTTGATTTGGCAATTGATATCATCGAAAATCAGTTTGAACAATTTACAAAAAAACATTACGATAAACTTCTTCATAAATATGGTGTTTCGCAAGATCAGCTTAAAAAAGCAATCGAAGAAATTGAAAAGCTAAACCCAAAACCGGGTGGAGCTTTTACAGGAAACAATAAAATGATTGAACATGTTGTTCCCGATTTTACCATTCGAATTGTGGAAGGCGAACTTGAACTTTTGTTAAACGGAAGAAATGCACCGGAGCTTCATGTGTCGAAGGATTATCAAGATATGTTGCGAACGTATAAAGATTCTCGCGACAAATCGAATGCACAAAAAGATGCAGTACAGTTTATCAAACAAAAATTAGATTCGGCAAAATGGTTTATCGATGCTATTAGACAACGTCAGGAGACTTTGTTTGTCACGATGAATGCCATTATGCACTATCAGCAGGAATACTTTTTAGAAGGTGATGAAACCAAACTCCGTCCGATGATTTTAAAAGACATTGCGGATATGATTGGATTGGATATTTCCACCGTTTCCAGAGTTGCCAATAGTAAATATGTGGAAACTCCTTATGGAACCAAACTCATCAAAGAATTCTTTTCAGAATCGATGAAAAATGATCAAGGTGAAGATGTTTCAACGTTGGAAATTAAAAAAATTCTTCAAAATGTAATTGAAGAAGAAGATAAACAGAAACCTCTTCCGGACGATCAATTGGCGGAAATTTTAAAAGAAAAAGGTTACCCAATCGCCCGAAGAACTGTTGCCAAATACCGTGAACAATTGGATATTCCTGTTGCTCGTATGCGGAAAAAAATGTAATTATTTGAAAAACATTCTCCCCATATTTTCCTATCTTTTTCATCCGCTTTTTATATCGGTTTATGCGGCAGCTTTCTTTTTTATTTTGTTTTGGGATTTTTTTGTACTGCAGGAAATCTATCTTTATATGATTCAGATTGTAATTATTACAGTGTTGATTCCAATTTCATTATTTTATCTGCTATTATCGCTGGGAAAAGTTGATTCGATAATGATTGCACAATTATCGCAAAGAAAAATTCCTTTGACAATAAATTGTATTTTGTTATTGATTCTAACGCAAAAAAGCATCACAATTGACAGAATCCCGGAACTTTACTTTTTCTTTTTTGGTGCATTTTGGAGTACAATTTTAGCAATTATATTTTTGATTCTAAAAGTAAAAGCAAGTTTGCACATGCTTGGAATTGCCGCTTTAACGTTTTTTATAATTGCATTAAGTTCAAGAGTAGAGCTACCCTTACTTTATACTGTCGCTACTTTTATCACACTCAATGGATTTGTGGCTTCCTCAAGGCTGCAAATGAAAGCTCACACAATGTTTGAATTATTTGTAGGATTCTTTTGTGGAGCAATTCCGCAGTTTTGTTTGTGGTACTTTTGGTTATAGAATATAAAATTGTAAACCTAAATTCAACGTACTTAACTCCATTGGTCTTCCATCAAATTTTGCTTCAGATTTAAAGATGGTATTAAAACCGTAATAGGCATAAAAATTCCACGTATTATAACCTGTAGCTAAATAAACGCCATACTGAAAAGCGTTGAATTGTTTATTGTTATTAATTTTAATATCACCAGAGTCTGAAATAAAGCGGGAATTATTAAAAATCATATAACTCAACTTAAACCCTGAATAGAGTCTGAAAAACTTATGGCTATCCGGTGTAGATGTTCGCCAACGCACTTCAATAGGAAGATCTACATTGACAAACGAAAATTGATTTTTTCTAAATGAAACATCCGACTCTATCACCGTGTAACTGAAACCTTCATCGGTGTTAGAAATAAGCAAATTTTGATTATATGCTTGATAAGCTAACCCTAACCCGGCAGCCACAGCAAACGTTCTATTTTTATTTATTGGCATATCACGAAGAAAACCCAAGTGCAAACCAGTGGAGAATCCATCTTGTGAAACGCCTCTTGGTTTGTTTTGTAATACATTATAAGCAAACCCAAAATAGAATTGGTCTTCTCTGTACAATGAATCTATCTTCTTTTCATAATATAAAGTGTCTTGTGCCAACATGCCACACGAAAAGAAAAACATAAAAAGACTTAATTTCATAAAAGCTTATTTGTGAATATAAAATTACAAAAAAAGCCACGCATTTGCGTGGCTTCTGTATTTAAAATTTTATAAATTAATTTGTTACCTTACCTTGATTGGTAGTATAATTAATTTTTAATGCTTCAACTTTTCTTAATTCTTGTTTGATTTCGCCAACAAGACCCATTTTAACTTCTTTATCCACTTTAAGTGAAGTGGTTAAAACTTTTTCTAATGCAGGATCTCTTGCAGCTCTTTCGGCAAAAACAAAATTTTTAATATCTGTTACATCAGAAAGACGATCATTTAATTGAATACGAGCACCTTCACCATATTGTCTGCGATATTTTTCATGCGGTTTTCCGGCAAAGATAAACATTACACGATCTTTCTTTTCCAATTTTGTAACTTGATCGGCTTTAGGCAAAGCATTTTGAATCATTAAGTCACTATCTTTCATCACAGTTGATACCATGAAAAAGAACAACAACATAAACACAATATCTGGTAATGATGCTGTGGAGATTGCGGGAACTCCATCTTGTTTTTTCTTTTTAAATCTAGACATATTTCTAAAATTTAATTTCGTTTAGGTTCTGCCTCAGATAATTTTTGAGGATATAAAGCTTGAATATCTTTGACTAAAGGCTCAATTCTTAAACGTTGAGCTTCTTTTGTTTTAGGATCATCAAACATTGCTTCAAGTTCTCGGAAAGTTTTTCCGTATCTAACCATGGCTTCTCTATCTCTCAAAAAATAGTAAGCGGCTACTAGCTCATTTTGAACCGATATATATGCTTCATAAGAAGTTTCTGCATCGTTTTGCAGTGAAATAACAGCCTTGTCAGGATTGTCTGAAGAAGTGATGTCTTTTGATCCTTTACAATAGTTACATGAACCATCGCCTCCATTGTCAAGAAAATCAATTGCAGCTTGTCTCAAATCAGCTAAATCCATTGGTTTATCATCTACCAAAAGTTGATCATTTTTATTAATCAAAACGGTAAAAATATTCTTCTCTTTTATCTCTGGCGGATCTACAACATCTTCAATTGGTGGCAACTTTCGGTTAATCCCCTGATCTGTTTGTATGGTTGTGGTAACCAAGAAAAAGATCAAAAGCAAGAAAGCAATATCCGCCATAGAACCTGCATTCACCTCTGGTGGTGCACTTCTTTTTCTGCCCATAACTTATGATTTAAATTTTTTGAAACTTGAAAATACCAATGTTCCAACAGATGCTATTGCCAAAATATAAAATGTGTTTAAAGCTGTACTGATAGCTTTAGAATAACCTGATCCAACTGTAATGTCTTTCAAATTATATTCGGTACCATCAGCAAAAATAAATGCTACAACAACAATACCTAAAAACAAGCCAATGGTCAATAATGTCTGTTTTAATTTGTCTTTGTGAGTAAATAAATTTTTAAACACAAAATATAACACTGCAATTATCGCAACAAACAAAGTAATATATGACAGAAGAATAAAAACATCTGTAACGGTACTTTCAATTGTTTGTGTCTGACTAAGTGTTACAAAAAATAGTACTACACTTATTATTCCAATAATTGCAGCAAAAATTTTTGTTAGTTTATAAATATTCATATTTAATTTATTTATAAATTATTTTTTTAAGTGATCAGAAAGAATGTCTATTAAACTAATAGAAGCATCTTCCATGTCGTTCACAATTGAGTCAATTTTTGCAGTGATATAATTATAAAACACTTGAAGAATCATTGCTACAATCAAACCGAATACAGTTGTTAATAACGCTACTTTAATACCTCCAGCTACAAGTGAAGCATCCATATTACCTGCAGCTTCGATTTTGTCGAACGCAAGAATCATACCGATTACAGTTCCCAAGAAACCTAACATCGGAGCAAGTGCAATAAATAATGAAATCCAAGAAACGTTTTTCTCTAATAATCCCATTTGAACACCACCATAAGCAACAACAGATTTTTCAGCAGATTCAATTCCATGCGAAGAACGATCTAAACCTTGATAAAAAATTGATGCAACTGGACCTGGAGTATTTCTACAAACTTCCTTTGCAGCATTTACTCCACCTGATTGAAGTGCATCTTCAACGTCTTTAATTAATTTTTTAGAATTTGTTGTAGAAAGATTTAAATAAATAATTCTCTCGATTGCTATAGCAAGACCAAGAATTAAACATAAAAGTACTGCACCCATATACTCAGGACCTCCCTCGATGAAACGTTGTTTCAATTCTTGAGTAAATGATTTTTCTGCTGTTGCTTCAGAATCATCAACAGAAACCGCAGCTTCTGGTTCAGTTGATTCGGCAGGTGCTGCCGCAGCTTCTACAGCTGGCTCAGTAGTTTGTGTAGTTGTAGAGTCTTGTGCTTGAACCGTTCCAAACATCAATAGACCTGTGATTGCCAAAATAGAAAATAGTCTTTTCATTGCTTTTGTTCTTAATTTAATTAGTTAATCAGGTTAAAGGTATAAATTTATTTTTAATTAATCACACATTATAAAAAAATGGCGGAGAGAAAGGGATTCGAACCCTTGATACCCTTTTGGAGTATACACACTTTCCAGGCGTGCTCCTTCGACCACTCGGACACCTCTCCTCATTGCTTACAACGTATTTTAAGAGTGCCAAATAACAAAAAAAAACTCACTTGAGAAAATTAATTTTGTTATTTTTATGACAATTCTCCTCGTAAAGAAGTTTCAAAAATGGTTTTGAACACTTTAGCAGAAACATTTTGTCCTAAAAGATACATCAATTTTGTAATTGCTGCCTCTGTGGTGATGTCTTTTCCTGAGATTACTCCTATCTTTTTTAAATACGTACTCGTTTCATATTGCCCCATATTGACACTTCCGCCGGAACATTGTGTCACATTTATAACGTAAATTCCCTTTTTTATTGCCTTTTTCAAGACAGAAATAAACCATTCTTCGGTAGGAGCATTTCCGGCTCCATATGTTTCTAAAACAATTCCTTTTAAATTAGGTATATCAAATAAAGAGGCCAAAACATTCTGATTTAGTCCCGGAAACATTTTTATGATTGCCACATTCGAATCTAATTCTTTGTGAACAACCAATTTTTTTGTTGTGATTGCCTGAAAAAGTGCTTCGTTATTTATCTTGATATGTACACCAGATTCTGCCAAAGCAGGAAAATTGGGTGATGCAAAAGCCATAAAATGTTCTGCATTTATTTTACTCGTTCGGTTTCCTCTGTATAATTTGTATTCAAAATAAAGGCAAACTTCTTTAAAAACAGGCTTTCCTTTTTGCTTTAACGAAGCGATTTGAATGGCTGTAATTAAATTCTCTTTTGCATCAGTCCGCAAATCTCCTATTGGCAATTGAGAACCTGTAAAAACAATTGGTTTGGATAGATTTTCAAACATAAAACTCAATGCCGATGCAGAATAAGACATGGTATCAGAACCATGAAGCACTACAAATCCATCAAAATTTACATAATTATCTTCAATAATTTGAGCCATTTCAACCCATTTTTGCGGATTCATGTTAGAAGAATCAATTGGTTTTTCAAAAGAAATGGTTTCAATATCACACTCCAATTGTTTTAATTCCGGAATTCGTTGGAGTAATTTTTTAAAATTAAATGCTTTTAACGCACCGGTTTCAAAATCTTTCATCATTCCGATGGTTCCACCGGTGTAAATTAAAAGGATGTTAGCTTTAGAATGCATTATGATATTTCATCTTATTGGTCACCGGATTAGCATACATAGCCAAAAAACTTTCAACCATTTTTGGATTATTTGCATCAATTTTTATTTCTAATCTCCTTTCAAACAATGATTTTTCTTCTTCTGTATACAAATGACTGTATTGGTTGGAATTGTGCATTAAATCATGTGCAATGAAATTAGTTGGCCACAATTTATATGAACTCAAAATAGAATCATCAATCACTTGTGCTACTGCTTGAATTTGACGGTTTGAATTGTCTTCGTTTGCTTTAATTTTATCCATTTCAGTTTTTAAAACATCACCAATATGCATATGGATACGTTTTTTTTGACCCATTATTCCGCTTAACAAAGTAATAAAATCCTCATTTTTCTCCTTAATATATACTTCATTATTTGCTTCAGCCATCAATTGTGGCATTTTTAAAGCATCAGTAGGATCATATTCATACGAAATGGAAACAGGAACAATTTTTAATTTCTTAAAATAATCCATTACATTTTCTTCATCGGAACCCATCCCTAACATTTTTAAAACACCTTGATGCGTAGCATCATTTCCGTCTTTGGTTCTTCCTTCGCGTTGAGCAATCCAAACTGAACGATTTTCTCTCATTAATAATTGACCAATGTATTCCGACATTAATTTAGAACTTTGCAACAATTCTCTTGGCGACAATCCGCGTTGAACTAAAAAATTTCGGTTGAGTTTTGATAATTTGTATAGGAAATCTTTTTTAACCAAATTATCGCCAATTGCCGAAGCTGTCATTACCAGACCATGTTCATATAGTGCAACATTTAGCAAAGAAGTATCTAATATAATGTCACGATGATTAGATATAAAAAGGTAAGAAGTATTTTTTTCCAACTTTTCAAAACCGGAAGTGGTTAATCCTTCCGAACTGCGTTGAAGCACTTTTTGCACCGAATGATAAACAAAGTTTACCTGAAAATCCCTAATTGAATGTGTTTTTTGAAGTTGGTCTATCCAAACATTTTCATCAACATCAGGAAAAGTAAAATTCATCAACGCTTTCATCATTGGATGATGAATCACCGAACGAATTCCTTCGTTTACTTCACTGTCGTAATAAGGTCGAATCGTATCAAATTTTGACATTAATCAGATTTTTTGAATGCACAAATGAACAAAAAAAATGTGACTTTTGAAGTAATATTTCGTTAAATACCAAAAACGGCTTTTGAATTTTCGGTTGTAATTTGAACAACTTCATCGATTGAAACACCATAAATAGAGGCTAATTTTTCGGCAACCAAATAAACGTAACTACTTTCATTCCGCTTTCCGCGAAAAGGAACCGGAGCTAAATAAGGAGAATCGGTTTCTAAAACAATGTGTTTAATATCGATTTGAGGAAGAAATTGATCTATTTTTCCGTTTTTGAAAGTTACAACACCACCAATTCCCAATTTCATATTAAGCGAAATAGCTTGCTGAGCTTGTTCAAAATTTCCAGTGAAACAATGAAAAATTCCAAATAAATCTTCACTTCTTTCCGACTCTAACACTTCAAAAATTTCATCAAATGATTCGCGACAATGAATCACAATAGGTAATTTATATTTTTTTGCTAATTGAATTTGATGTTTAAATGCGATTTTCTGAATTTCGAGCGTTGATTTATCCCAAAACAAATCGATACCAATTTCGCCAATGGCTATGAATTTACGTTTGGCTAATTCGGTTTCGATGTGATTTAATTCATCCAAATAATTCTCTTTGACATAGCACGGATGTAATCCCATCATTAAAAAAACATTTTCCGGATAGTTTCTTTCCAATTCATACATTGATTCAGTACAAGTTGAATCGATGGCTGGAACAAAAAAACGAGTTACTCCTTTTGAAATGGCTCTTTGCATCATTTCGTTTCTATCCAACTCAAATTCTTCTGAATATAAATGCGTATGGGTGTCGGTTAAAATCATGCGGCAAAAATAAGTAAATTTCAAGATAATTTCTACTGCTTTGTTTTGACTTTAATTTGAATTACTTTTGAACTTCAAAATCTCAAAATGAAGAATTTACAAGATCTTTTAAAAGATTCAGGATACAAAAAAATTGCTTTTAAGGTTTCTAAAACCCAACATTTGCTGATAAAAGCCTCTATAAATGGTGTGAAAGGAAATTTTATTTTAGATACCGGAGCATCCAACAGTTGCATTGGATTTGATCAAGTTGAGCATTTTAATGTAAATGCCAAAGCCTCTAAAACCAAAGCTGCAGGAGCCGGAGCAACCGGAATGGAGACGCAGATTGGCAAAAATGTTGCTTTAAAAATAGGTCGTTGGAAAACCAAAAATCTACATTTGGTTATTTTTGATTTAACGCATGTAAATTTAGCCTTAACGCAGTACAAAGCTAAACCTGTTCACGGAATCATTGGTGCCGATGTTTTACTGGAAGGAAAAGCAATTATTGATTACTATAATCATTGTTTATATTTATCATAATTAATTCCTAAAAAATTTGGCATTATTTTTGGAAATCTCGTTTCATAATACTTAATTTTAGAACTTTAAAACAAATTTATATGAAACTAAAAACTACTATTACTTGTTTATTACTTTTCGCTTCGGCCCTTTCATTTGGGCAGATTCAGCCGTATGGGCATTTAACCATTTTTTCTGAGGACGGCGACAAATTTTACTTGATTTTGAATGGCGAACGCATTAATGACGAGCCTCAAACAAACATTCGTGTAGAAGAATTAGTACAACCCTACTACAATGCCAAAATTATTTTTGAGGATAAAATGAGACAGGAAATTTCTAAAAACTTTCTTCAAATTACGGATGTTGATGAAGTGTTTATGGATGTTACCTACAAAATTAAAAGAGACAAGAACAAACCTTCTAAAATGAAGCTAAATTTCTTTTCGATGACTCCAATTGCGGAACGTTATGTGGCACCTTCAAATATGTACGTGAGACGATGGGGTCAACCTGCTCCACCTCAACAAGTGATTGTGCAACAAACTGCTCCGGTTGGTGTTGTGCAACAAACCACCACCACTACTACATCTGTTGGAGGAGTGAATGCCGGTGTTAGTGTTGGCGGAGTTGGTGTGAACATTTCAATTAACGATCCGGTTTTTAGCGGAAGCACGACAGTAACAGAGACAACTACTGTGACAACCGGAAATTCACATGTAGGTTATCAAGAACCTATTCAAGAAGGTTGCTATGGTGCAAGACCAATGAATAATGGAAATTTTAGTAGTGCTTTAGAAACTATTAAAAATCAAGGTTTTGATGAATCGAGATTAAAAACGGCGAAACAAATTGCACATAATAATTGTTTAAACACCAATCAAATTGTGGAAATCTGTAAAATTTTTGGTTTTGAAGAAACGCGTTTAGATTTTGCAAAATTTGCTTTTGATGCTTGCGTGGAACCGCAAAACTATTTTAAAGTAAACAATGTGTTTTCGTTTAGCTCAAGTGCAGATGAATTGAATGATTTTATTTCGAGGAGATAAAAAACTTATTTTTATATAATATCCCAATTAGGCTTCTAATTGGGATTTTTTTTGAATATCATCAGGAAATCAATATAAAAACATCCCTATATGTAGGTATTTTTAAGAAAAAATTTGTAGTTCATAACAATTTAATTTATCATTGCATTAAATCTTAAAACATATAACAAACATGAAAAAATTATTTTTATTCTTAGCCGCAAGTGCTTTAGTATTATCTTCTTGTTCAAGTGATGACGATGGAGGAAGCGAGACAAACCGCATTACATTAACTATGAACAGTCAAACAAAAGTTTTTGATGTAATTGAAGTCGTTGAAGAAGTTCATTTTGGAGGATCTTCAGAAGAATATACTGAATTAACAGTAACAGGAGTTATAAGCTCAAACCCAACAGAATTTGTAACGTTCTACATAGACAAGGGAGATACCGGAATTGATGCTATAAGTTATCTTTCTTATGTGAATGGATCCTATGACTACTATTCCGACGGAACTCAAACAACATTTACATCTAATGTAACAACAAATAATAACTCGAAAAAACTTGTTGGTACAATGTCAGGAGATATTCAAGGACCCGCTGGAGGTACAATTGCGACTATCGCAAGTGGATCTTTTAACATTCAATATTAACTGATATGCTTACTTGAAATAAGAATCCCGATTAGAAATTCTAATCGGGATTCTTTATTTTTATAGAAATTTGAAACCTACAGTTCCAATGCTTTTTTAACATTGCCACCCATCAAATGTTCTACCGGGTTTTCTAATGCTTCTTTTACTGCTACTAAGAAACCTACTGATTCTCTTCCGTCGATGATTCTGTGATCATAAGATAAAGCTACAAACATTACAGGAGCAATTACGATTTGACCATTTTTAACTACTGCTCTTTCTACCACATTGTGCATTCCAAGAATACCGGATTGTGGTGGGTTGATGATTGGTGTGGATAACATACTACCAAAAACACCACCATTTGAAATGGTGAATGTTCCGCCAGTCATTTCATCAACAGTGATTTGACCATCACGAGCACGAATTGCCAAACGTTTGATTTCAGCTTCGACACCTCTAAAAGAAAGTGTTTCTGCATTTCGCATAACCGGAACCATTAATCCTTTTGGACCTGAAACAGCTACTGAAATATCACAGAAATCATACGTGATTTTCTCCTGACCATCAATCATTGAATTGACATCAGGATATAATTGTAAAGCTCTCGTTACGGCTTTGGTAAAGAAAGACATAAAGCCTAATCCTAAACCGTGTTTTTCTTTGAAAGCGTCTTTGTAATCTGCTCTTAAATCATAAATTGCAGTCATATCAACCTCGTTGAACGTAGTTAACATTGCTGTTTCATTTTTAGCCGAAACTAATCTCTCGGCTACCTTACGACGCAACATTGATAATTTTGAACGTTCTGAACCACGATTTCCGCCGGTTGGCGTTCCCATTGAAGGAACAGCATTTACTGCATCATCTTTTGTGATTCTTCCGCCTTTTCCGGTTCCAACGATATCGGAAGGTTGAATGTTTTTTTCGTCTAAAATTTTTCGAGCTGCCGGTGAAGGTGCTTGTGTTGCATACGTTTTTTCAGGAGTTGGAGCTGCTTTTGGAGTCTCAACTTTTTTCTCTTCTGCTTTTGGTGCTTCGGTTTTGGCTTCAGCTTTTGGAGCATCACCGCTTGGTTTTGCAGCTGAAGTGTCGATTAAACACACAACGGCTCCAACAGCTACAGCGTCACCTTCTTCAGCTTTTAGCGTGATGATTCCGCTGGCTTCTGCCGGTAATTCTAAAGTGGCTTTGTCTGAATCGACCTCAGCAATCGCTTGGTCTTTTTCTACGTAATCGCCATCTTTTACTAACCAGGTTGCGATTTCTACTTCTTTTATAGATTCTCCCGGAGAGGGAACTTTCATTTCTAAAATCATCTTTTTATGTTTTTAATTATGAATTTTAATTTTTTATTGTGTGTTGTTATCTCGTTTTAGCCCTGATAGCAGCGGAAATCCTTTTGGTATTTTTTGTTAGTTTTTGTTGGCAAAAAAAAGCGACCTTGGGAGCTCTTTTTTTGACTTACAAAAACAACAAAAAATGGTAAAAGATTGAAGCGGATAGCAGGATTAGCTTCTTATCTAAACAAATTTTTGTCAAATACCATTCTGATTGCATCGGCATGGCGTCTTCTGTCTCTGGTGTGACTTCCGGCGGCTGGTGCTGCATAGGCTTTTAACGACGCTAATCGCCATTTTACCAAGTCAAAATTCATTAACATAAAACTGTATGCTCCCATATTTTTGGGTTCTTCTTGTGCCCAAACGTAATCGTCTGCGTTGGGATATTTGGCTATTATTTCTTTTAATTGCTCGATTGGTAACGGGAACAATTGCTCGATTCGAACCAAAGCTACGTCATTTCTGCCTAAGTTTTCTCTTTCGGCTAAAATATCGTAGTAGAATTTTCCGGTGCAGAATACGAGTGTTTTTACTTTCTTTTTGTCAACGGAATTGTCGTCGATGGTTTCTTGGAAACTTCCGTTGTATAGTTCTTCTTTGGTTGAAACACACAATGGGTGACGCAGTAAACTTTTTGGTGAAAACACGACTAGCGGTTTGCGGAACTTGGTTTTCATTTGTCTTCTTAACAAGTGGAAAAAGTTCGCAGGTGTTGTACAATCGGCTACATACATATTGTGACGGGCACAAAGTTGCAGGTAGCGTTCCATTCTGGCGGAAGAGTGCTCGGCACCTTGACCTTCGTAACCGTGTGGCAATAGCATCACGATTCCGTTTTGATTGTTCCATTTGTCTTCGCCACACGAAATATATTGGTCAATCATAATTTGGGCTCCGTTGGAGAAATCGCCAAATTGTGCTTCCCAAATGGTTAAGGCGTTTGGATTGGCTAAGGCATAACCGTAGTCAAAACCTAAAACGCCATATTCTGAAAGGAACGAGTTGAACACGCTGAACTTTCCTTTTTTATCTTTTAATCCGTTTAATAAAATTACTTCTTCTTCGCTGTCTTCCACTTTTACAACGGCGTGACGGTGCGAGAAAGTTCCTCTTTCTACATCTTGACCGGAAATTCGAACATCGTAACCTTCGGTTAATAATGTTCCGTAGGCCAATGTTTCAGCAGTTCCCCAATCGATGGTATCGTTATCGTACATTGTTTTTCTGTCGGTAACAATTTTGCTGATTTTATTGATGAATTTTTTATCAGATGGTAAAGTTGAAATGGATTCGGCAATGACATCTAACTTCTTTTTATCGAATGTTGTTTTGACGCTTTTCAACATTTCATCGTCAGAAACTTGTACAAATCCGTCCCATTCATTTTGCATAAACGGTGTGATGATGGTCAATTCTTTTTTGCGAGAAGCTTCTAAATTTTGATCTAATTTTGCTTTGTAATCGGTTTCGATTTTGTTGATGTAGGCTTGGTCAACAATTCCATCAACAATCAACTTTTCAGCATAAATATCTCTTGGGTTTCTATGTTTTGCGATGATTTTGTATAAAACCGGTTGGGTAAAACGTGGTTCATCACCTTCGTTGTGACCGTATTTTCTATACCCTAATAAATCGATAAATACATCGCGACCAAAAGTCATTCTGAAATCTAACGCAAAGAGCATCGCGTGAACTACGGCTTCGGTGTCGTCTGCATTGACGTGAAGCACTGGAGATAATGTCACTTTCGCTACATCTGTACAATAAATAGACGAACGAGCATCGAGGTAATTGGTTGTAAATCCGACTTGATTGTTAATCACCAAATGGATAGTTCCTCCGGTTTTGTAACCGTCCAATTGTGACATTTGAACAATTTCATATACGATTCCCTGTCCGGCTACAGCCGCATCTCCATGCACAGTTATTGGCAATACTTTTGAGAAATCGTTCGGGAAATATTTGTCTTGCTTTGCTCTGGTAATACCTTCAATCACCGCACCAACCGTTTCTAAATGCGAAGGGTTTGGAGCTAAATTGATGTTGATATTTTTACCTGATTTTGTTTTTCTGTCGGCAGTTAAACCTAAGTGGTATTTTACATCGCCGTCAAAATATTCTTTGTCGTAATCTTTTCCGTCAAATTCGGAGAAAATGTCTTGGGTTGGTTTACCAAAAATGTTGGCTAAGATATTCAAACGACCACGGTGAGCCATTCCCATCACAAATTGCTCTACGCCTTTTTCGGCAGCAGATTCAATTAGGGCATCTAAAGCTGGGATGATGCTCTCTCCTCCTTCTAATGAAAAACGTTTTTGTCCTACATATTTTGTATGCAAGAAGTTTTCGAAAGAAACGGCTTCGTTTAATTTATTTAGAATGTGTTTTTTCTGATCTCCGGAGAAATTTGGTAAATTATCATTGATGTTTAAACGTCTTTGAATCCACTCGATTACTTCCGGTTTACGGATGTACATGTATTCAATTCCGATGGATTGGCAGTATACATTTTCTAAATGTTTGACAATTTCACGCAATGGTTTTGGTTCGTGACCCAATACTTTTGCGGCATCAAAAACAGTTTCTAAATCGGAAGATGCTAATCCGAAATTTTCCAAAGCTAAGGTTGGAGCATATACTCTTCGCTCACGAACCGGATTGGTTTTAGTGAATAAATGACCACGCGTTCTGTAGGCATCAATTAATTTTAGAACATTAAATTCTTTTTGTAATTTATCAGAAACGAGACTACAGTCTTGATTTCCGGCTGAAAAATCGGCCAATTGGGTAACGGCTTCATTGTCGCTTGCAGATTCCAGACCAAAATCGAAACCTTGAAAAAAGGCTCTCCAACTTGGTTCAACAGCATCCGGATTAACGGTATATTGTTCGTAAAGATCTGCAAAAAATTGTGTGTGTGCTGCGTTTAAAAAGGAAAACCTATCCATAATTAGTAGTAATAAACCTTATTTGTTAAAAATAGTTTTGCAAAAGTACAATATTTGCAATAATCTTTTATCTATTTTTACATACTTTTATGTTTTTAATTGCTAAAATGATATAGAGATGAAATATGCTGTAAAACTTACAATTTTTAGTTTCTTTTTGTCTGCATTTTTTTATTCGGAAAATGCTTTTTGTCAAGAAAATAATAGTCTTTCTCAAAACCAAAAAAGTGAATTTTGGTCAAAAGTTCGTTTTGGAGGTGGAATAGGTTTGGCTATTGGAAACAACTATACTGATATTACACTAGCTCCCGGAGCAATTTATGATTTTAATCAATACATTAGTCTTGGTTTTGGAGTTCAAGGAAGTTATGTAAAGCAAAAGAACTTTTTTGAATCGTATATTTATGGTGCGAGTATGATTGTTTTGGGAAATCCGATTCCGGAAATTCAGTTATCTGCTGAATTGGAACAACTTCGAGTGAACACGACTTATAAAGACAATTTTGGTTCTTTGAAAGATAATTTTTGGAACACCGGTCTGTTTTTAGGTGTTGGTTATCAAACGAATAATGTAACTATTGGTCTTCGTTATAATGTGTTGCACAACGACAATCGAAATGTGTATTCTGAGGCTTGGATGCCGTTTGTTAGAGTTTATTTCTAAGACAATTTCTGATTTAAGAAACGTACTAAAAAGTCAAGAAGCATTTGCTTTTCTTGGCTCTAAAGTTTTTTCCCCAAAATTTTTAAAAAAAGTTTAGTTGCTTAGTTAAATCAAGTTTTATTTGAACTTTCTAGAATTGAATAAAATAAATACGCCAAATTTAATTTATAAAACATTATGCATCTAATGCATACTTTAGTCATAAAAATTTTTGATTTTAAAACCTTTTTCATATAATATTGTACTATTATAAACCATATAATTATTTAATTATGAAAAAATTATTTTTTGTTTTAGGTTTGTCTTTAATGACAAGCAGTATTTTTGCAAACGAGTTAAAAGAAGAAGCAACTATTGAAAACAAGACAGCTGAAGTTGCAGTTGTTGGATGTTGTACAGCTACTTTGACTTATAATGGACAGTATGTTGACCATGCTGAAAGTTGTAGTACAGAATTGACTACAGAACAAAATTGTGCGGTAGCTAGAAGAGATGTTTTAAAAAGAAACCCAGCTGCATCTCAAGCACTTGGATAATTAATTAATAAGGTATAAAAAAGCAATCCTTTTATATAACTGTAAATTTAAAGAATATGAAAAATACTTTATTTTTACTCGTTTTTTTTGTTAGTCTCGCAGTTAATTCGCAGAATTATGAAGTTACTTACAACATGAAGCAAGTTGCAAAAAATATTGATTTAACAACAAATATTAAAACCTATTTAAGTGGTAATGGAGAAAAATCTATATATGTAGAAGATTTTAGAAATTCATATCAAGAAAATAATAGTAGTACTGACATTATAAATTTACCTACTGAAAATAATCCAACTTATTTTAAGGATTTAAAAAACAAAGTTATTACTTACAACGATCACATACGATTTAATTTTTTTAATATCAATGATAGCATCGGTAATTTAGATTGGAAAATTGAAGCCTCAACAAAAGAAATTTTAGGTTACAGTTGTCAAAAAGCAACTTTAAGTTTCAGAGGTAGAAACTTTATAGTTTATTTTTCTCAAAGCATTAGCACTTCTGATGGCCCTCTTAAGTTTTCAGGCTTGCCCGGCTTAATTTTAGAGGTTATTTCGGATGATTCTGTTGCCTCATTTCACTATTTAGCTGAGTCCATAAAATTTCCAAAGGACAAAATTGAAGTCAAAAATGTCTATGAAGACAAAAAAACTATAACTTATTCTGAATATTTACAAAAATATGAAGAAAAATATAGAGAATCTTTAACAAGGATTATAAATGAACAAGGTGAAACCAGACCAATGAGCAGAGGTTTTATGGAGGTTTTGATAAACAATTAAATGCACAAATTTTTATTCTTTTTTCTTTGCTCAATCAGCATTTATTCCCAAACAATAAAAGGCACTGTTTCAGATTCCACCGGAGTAGTGGCATTTTCAAATATTCTAATAAAAAAAAATGACAATCCCGCTATAATTTTTCAATATACAACATCTGATAGAAATGGTTTTTATAAAATAGATTTAAAAGAAAATTCAGAACTTCTATTTTTAGAATTCACTTCCCTACTACACGAACCAAAGAAGGTAGATTTAAAAAACCTTTTTAATTATGAAAATGAAATTGAAATTAATGTTTTTCTTGAAAATAGAATTACAAAACTGAACGAAGTTATTTTAGAAGGGAAAAAAGCAATCCAGGAAAAAAAAGACACGGTTACGTATAATCCTGATTCATTTAGAGATGGGTCCGAAAGAGTTGTTGAGGATTTGCTGAAAAAACTCCCGGGCATTATTGTAGAGGAAAATGGGATAATTAAATACAAGGGAAAAAATATTAAAAAATTATTATTAGACGGTGATGATTTATTTGATAGCCAGTATAAAATTGGATCTAAAAACATAAATGTTGATATGATTGATAAAGTTCAAGGAATTGAACATTATGATGAAAACAGTTTGCTTAAAGGAATCAGAGACTCTGATGATGTTGCCCTAAATCTTATTTTAAAAAAAGGAAAAACAGATTTAACCGGAAATGTAAATCTGGGTTATGGATATGAATCTAACTTTGACAATAACATATCAGCTGTTTTGGTAAATAGCAAAATTAAAGGTTTTGGTGTAGCATCTTATAACAACATTGGACAAAATAACACTCCATACAACGCAAACTCTGATTTTCAATCTTTTGACAGAAATGAAGAAAAACATTCTAAAACACTTATAAATCAGGGCTATTTTAACTCCGTTTTAGATTCAAAATTTCATAGTCTCAACAATAATTTTTACGTGAGTGGTAATTCATTGTTTAAGGTGAAAGAAAAGTCTTCTCTTAAATTGAATGCGGGGTTTTATGATGATAGAATTTCCAGACAAAATCAGAACACTTCAAATTACGTTATTGGCAACGAAAATTTCACTATTAATGAAAGTAACTCATTAATAAAAAAACCTGTTTTATATGATGCAACAGCAAATTTTTCAAATAAAGAAAAAGAATCTTTCCATTGGGATTATTTAGGAAAAATTAATTATTCCAAAACAACATTCAATGACAATAGTAATAATAATGGTTTAATTCAAAGTAACCAAGTTGATAGTCAAGCACTTTTTATCAAACAAAATATTAATTCTACCTATAAAATTAGCGACAAAACAGTAATTCTAAATAGCGTTGATTTTTCTAAAAGTAATGCTCCACAGCATCTAAATATAAACCCAGGTACTTTGATAGACTCCGAAAATTCATTAATTTCAGCAAATCAAGAGAGTCGATTTGATGATCAATTATTGAGACTTAAGTCTTCTCTTTATTCAAAAAAAGACAGTCTTAAACTCGTAATTAATGCAGAATATTTATCAACCAACTCTAAACTGTTTTCTTTATTAAAAAATGAAGAAGGAAATAGTTTAGGTGATTTTTACAAAAATGACAATGCTTTTTCTGTAAACTTATTTTCTATTAAGCCTGTTTTGGTCTATAACAGAAAAAAATATGCTTTAAAATTTGGTGTAAACACCTTTTACACATCTACAACATTAGAAGATTATGTAAATTTGAAATCAAACAGCGAGAATGAATTAGTTTTGGCACCTTTACTAATGTTTAATTATAAGTTAAACAGAAAAAGTTCATTTCTATCATCTTACTCATATAATGCTGTTTTGCCAGAAGAAGATCAATTGTTTTCAGGTATCGTTCAAACCAATTACAGAAGTTTTTCTAACAACGAGTTATCCTTGGAATTTCTAAAAACTCATTCTTATAATTTAGGATATAATTATAATGATTTTTATAATTTTAAACAATTATCAATCAACTTAAATTATGATTTTAGACCTAATAATTATTTCTCTAATACTATAATAAATCAAAATATTACAATTAATAATTCCTTTTTATCTGCATTAAGTACAAAAGATTATAATTTAAATATTTCTGGTGAAATGTATTATCACCCCTTAAGAACTACATTTAGACTTAACGGAAATTATTCATTATCATTTAATAAAAATGTAGTAAATAATTCAGAAATTAGGGATATTAAAGGAAACACATTATTTTTAAACTTAACTGCCCGGGTTGGATATAAATCTAAAATATCATTTGAAAACAACATTTTTTATTTGAACAACTCTTTTGAAGTTGAAAACAATAAAACAATATTTCAAAGCCTAACTAATCAAACAAAAATAATTTATAAACCCACAAAAGAAATAAAGATAAATAGCATTGCTAATATCATCTCACCAGACTTAAATCAAAATAGTAATTATTTGTTTTTGGAGTCTGAAATCAATTATTCTCCTTTGAACAAAAAATATGGATTAAGTTTGATTGCAAAAAATTTAACCAATAACAAAACATTCGAAACGAGGAGCATTTCAGATTTTTCAAGTTCAACTAGTTCTCACAATTTGATAGAAAGATATGTTATGTTAAAACTATATTTTTCATTCTAATTTTAAAGTTTATTTCTAAACCAAACCTTCTGCCATTCTCTTTTTAAAATTAAAAAAGCTATTTGTTCAGCGAGTTCGGCAATGTCATCTCCATTAAGTTTTTTGACTTCTTCTTCGGAAACATCAATGATATAAAGCAAATTCAAATATTCGGCAAATTTGTATTGAATAAGTCGATATACTTTTTCGTGCAATTGAATTTTTAATTCGTTTGGCGAAGTGCTCAACGGAAAATCAACCGGTTCGTTGGCAAAATTGAAATCTTTGTTGAGTTGCTCAATAAGTTTGAGGTAAAGATTTTCTTTTTCTGCTTCGGTTAGAAGATGGTCGGTTGATGTTGGGATGGGATACATTTTCATTTTTTATTTTAATGGAACACCGATTGGTTGGATTAAATGGATTTACGCTGATTGTTTTGTTCGCAAGCGAAAATGGATTTGGATGGATTTTATTCTGTTTACTTTTTATTTTATGACAACTCCTTACTTAATTTTAATGGAACACGGATTCGTTGGATTGAATGGATGTTCGCTGATTTTTTTGTTCGCAAGCGAAAATGGATTTGAATGGATTTTTTCTGTTTATTTTTTTCTTTTACTACAACTCCTTACTATTAACTCCAAACTAAAAAACTGCCTGCTTCGCAGGAGATTCCTATTTCGACTTCGTCATCTTGCGGAATGACAAAGAACCTGAAACTTATAACCCGAAACCCGCAACTTTCAAACCCGCAACTTAAACATCCCTCTTCATCAGCTTCTCGCCAAACGCTCTCAAAACCATTTTTTTATCTTCGCCAATTTGCATTTTGGTTAAGGTTTCAAAGGCTTTCATAGTAAACTCTTCTATCGCTTTTTGAGTTGCTTTTGCTGCTCCGGTATGGTTAAAAAATTCTTTTACTGATTCAATTTTTTCGGAATTATCATTGGGTTGAATGGAATATAAATGCAACAATTGCTCTCGCTCTTCAGCTTTAGCAAATTCCATCGCTTTTAAGTAAAGATACGTTTTTTTATTTTCGATAATATCACCACCCACTTGTTTTCCAAAAGTCTCCGGATTTCCAAAACAATCTAAATAATCATCCTGCAATTGAAAGGCGATGCCTAAATTTAATCCGAAATCATAAATTAAATTGGCATTTTCTTCTGATGTTTCGGCAATAATTGCTCCCATTTTCATCGCAGCCCCAACCAAAACAGCGGTTTTAAATTCAATCATTTTTAAATATTCGGAAATGGAAACATCGTCTCTGGTTTCAAAATCAACATCGTATTGCTGACCTTCGCATACTTCCAAAGCTGTTTTGCTGAATAATTTCGCCAAAGCTCTAAAAATTGTTGGTTCATAACTTTCAAAATATTGATAAGCTAAAATCAACATTGCATCTCCTGATAAAATTCCGGTATTCAGATTCCATTTTTCGTGGACGGTTTCTTTTCCTCTTCGTAATGGAGCATCGTCCATAATATCATCGTGAACTAACGAAAAATTATGAAAAACCTCCACAGCCGTTGCCGCAGAAAGTGCTTTTTTAAAATCAACATCAAAAATTTCGGTTGAAAGTAAGGTCAAAACCGGACGCATTCTTTTTCCTCCCAAACGTAAAATATAATCTATTGGTTCATAAAGATTTTTAGGTTCTTTTAAAATTTTTTGATTTTCTAAATGAGCAAGAAAATGTTCTTGATAAACCGCAATAGAATGCATTGATGAAAAATTTTTAGTTTAATGGAATACAAAGAAAACCAAAAAAAACCGAATGCAGAAACCTGACGAATAATTACATCCAAAACAAATGTTAAATAATTGTAAATACTTTGGAAACTATTTTGGTGTTAAAAGTTTCCTATTTACATTTGCCAACGAAAACAGAACTTGAATAAATGAAAACGAAGATTATAGAAAAAGCAACAGAATTGTTTTTAAAGTTAGGATTTAAAAGCATTACCATGGATGATATTGCCAATGAAATGGCGATTTCGAAGAAGACCATTTACAAGTTTTTTTGCAACAAAGAGGTTTTGATTGAAGAAACGGTTGAAAAGGTTCACAATGATATTCATCACACAATGTCGGAAATATTTCAACAAAATCACAATGCAATTGAAGAAAATTTTGAAATAAGACGAACGTTTAAGGAACTGTTTAAATCCTCGGAAACTTCGCCGGTGTATCAACTGAAGAAACATTACCCGGAGATTTACGATAAGGTATATTCGAGTCAGGTTGACGAATGCAAGATCTGGTTCAGAACAAACATTGAAAAAGGGATTGTACAGGGTTTGTATCGTCCGGAAGTGGATATTGAACTGTATTCAAAATTTTATTATCTGCTGATTTTTCAAATCAATGAATCCACCATTCTTGAAAAGGAGGCCTCCGCTTTGGAACTAAAAGCATTAGAATATCATACGAGAGCTTTATCAACTTCCAAAGGCGTTGAAGAACTTGAAAAACAATTATCTAATCCCAATATATAATCATCAATCAATGAAAAAAACAATTTTTATGTTAATAGCCTTTACTTTATCAGTAAATGCACAGGAAGTAAAAATACTTTCGTTAAAAGACGCGATCAACTATGCGTTACAAAACAAGTCGGAAGCAATTAAGGCAAATCTGGCGGTTGAAAATTCCGAGTATCAGATTCAGGAAGTCCGTTCACAGGCATTGCCGCAAATTTCGGCTAACGGGAATCTAACCTATAATCCTATTATACAGCAAACGGTTATAGATGGAGCTTCGTTTGGACAACCCGGAACGACTATTCAGGCTGAATTTGGTCAAAAATGGACTTCTGTTGCAGGTGTTTCGCTAACGCAAAACATCTTTAATCAACAGGTATTCACAGGGTTAAAGGCTGCCAAAACCACCCGGGAGTTTTACAAAATCAACAAGGATTTAACAGACGAGCAAGTGATAGAACGAGTGGCAAATGCTTATTATCAGGTGTATCTGCAACGTCAAAAACTAACGGTTATAGAAAACAATCTGAAAAACACCACTAAAGTTAAAGAGATTATTAAAAATCTGTTTGATAACGGTTTGGCCAAAAAGATTGATTTGGACAGGATTACCGTTACACTGAATAACATTACCACTACGCGTCAACAGTTGTTGAACGCTGTTGAGGTTCAGGAAAATGCTTTAAAATTCTATATGGGTATGCCCATGGATGAAAAAATTACGATACCTGATTCGGAAGTGGAAGTAACCCCACTTCAGTTGGAAGAATCTGCGAATACTGCTCTACGCTCTGAATACAAGCTGTTAGAGTCTCAAAAAAGTTTGCTGGAGCTGAACAAGCAAGCCATGAAATCACTTTATTATCCAACGCTGTCGCTTACAGCAGGCTATAACTATATCGGTCAGGGACCACAGATGCCATGGGGAGCAAGACCATCTGATAAAGTATATTGGTCCGATTTCTCTTCTATTGGTTTAAATTTGAACATCCCGATTTTTACAGGTTTTGGAACTCGTGCCAAAGTACGTCAGGCGGATATTGATGTACGTGAGGCAGAAGCAGATTTGGCAGACACAAAATTGTCTTTGGATCTGGCCTATAAAAATGCGAAAACACAAATTGAAAACAGTCTGATTACAATCGAAAATCAAAGACAAAACGTAACGTTAGCCCAGGAAGTGCTGGACAATACACAAAATAATTATGTTAACGGGCTAGCAACACTCACAGACCTTTTGGATGCTGAAAATTCTTTGGTAGAGTCCCAAAACAATTACAATAATGCATTGTTAGAATATAAATTAGCAGAAATTCAGTTAATCAAATCAAAAGGAGAATTAAAAACACTAATTAATTAATCAACATAAAATGAAAAAAGTATTATACATAGGAATAGTCGTTGCAGTTCTGGCATTATTTGGCTTTATACTCAACAACAACAAGGAAAAGAATGAAGCGGAAACTGCAATTGTAGGGCAGAAAAATACTTCTGTTGCAGTAAAGACAGCAACCGTAAAAAGCGAAATTGTTTCGACTGATTTTGTTGCAAACGGAAATTTTTCCCCTTATCAGGAACTTAACTTTTCGGCTGAAAATTCAGGAAGGGTTACACAGGTTTTGGTAAGAGAAGGCAGTGTTGTGAAAATCGGGCAAACATTAGCTATCATTAAAGGAGATAAACTTTCGGTTGATGTGCAAAGTGCCAAAGCAGCGTATCAAACGGCATTAACTGATAGTCAGCGTTTTGAAAATGCTTTTAAAACGGGAGGGGTAACGCAGCAGCAATTAGATCAGGCCAAGTTGAATTTAGCAAATGCGAAAGCAAGATTAGACCAGGCCAACATCAGTTTTGGCGATGCGACAATCAGAGCGACCATAAACGGAATTGTAAACAAAAAATATATCGAACCGGGTTCTGTGGTTTCTTCGGGAACCCAGTTGTTTGATTTAGTTAATGTTTCTAAATTAAAACTGAAAGTTACAGTCAGTGAAAATCAAATTGCTTCATTAAAAACAGGCTCTGCCGTAAAAGTAAAAGCAAGTGTTTATCCGGATAAGGAATTTTCGGGAAAAATTACTTTCATTGCTCCGGTGGCAGACGCTTCGTTGAACTTTCCGGTGGAGATTGAAATCACGAATAGTGGGGACAACGATTTGAAAGCAGGAATGTACGGGACGGCTCATTTTGAAGCTGACGAAAAACAAAAAATACCTTTAAAAGTTGTTCCGAGAACGGCTTTTGTAGGGAGTGTCAGCAACAATGAAGTGTTTGTTGTTAAAAACAATGTTGCGAAACTCACAAAAATTGTTTCGGCAAGAATTTTCGGCGATAAGGTAGAAGTTTTAGACGGATTGAACGAAGGCGATACGGTGGTTACAGGCGGCCAGATAAACCTGACAGACGGTGCTAATGTATCGATCATAAAATAAATAACAGTTAACGTAATTCTGAAACATGAAAATAGCAGAAATATCCATAAAAAGACCCACCATCATAGCTGTATTGTTTATCATCCTTACGTTGGGAGGTATCTTCAGTTATACGCAACTGGGTTATGAGCTGGTTCCAAAATTTGAAATCAACGTAGTAACGGTTTCTACAATTTATCCCGGTGCCTCT
The DNA here is from genome assembly GCF_057652995.1 of Flavobacterium sp. T50_26. Taxonomy (NCBI): domain Bacteria; kingdom Pseudomonadati; phylum Bacteroidota; class Flavobacteriia; order Flavobacteriales; family Flavobacteriaceae; genus Flavobacterium; species Flavobacterium sp. T50_26. The sequence goes on along the minus strand of NZ_JBYFCC010000008.1, from coordinate 3,451 downwards.
CCTTCGGAAGTTGAAAATACGGTTACCAAAAAAATAGAAGATGCGATTGCCTCTTTGGAAAACGTGAAAAAAGTGGAATCAAAATCATTCGAAAGCTTGTCGTTGGTAATGATTACGCTGACCGCTGATGCTAATGCCGATTATTCGCTGAATGATGCCCAACGAAAAATCAATGCGGTTTTAAAGGATTTGCCGGACGATGTTGATCCTCCTTCGCTCAGCAAATTCTCGATAAGTGATTTACCCATTATTACTATCGGAGCAACGTCTGATATGGACGAAATTCTTTTCTATGATTTGCTGGACAAAAAAATCCAGCCTATATTATCCCGTGTAAACGGAGTTGCCCAGGTAAATTTAGTAGGTGGTGAAGAACGTGAAATCCAGGTAAGCCTGGATGCCAAAAAACTGCAGGGTTACCAGATTTCAGTTCCACAGGTTCAGCAAATGATCCTGGCTTCGAATTTAGATTTCCCTACCGGGAACGTAAAAACGAGAGAAAACAGTACTTTGATTCGTCTCTCAGGAAAGTATAAAAATGTAGAAGAACTGCGAAATTTAGTTATTTCATCAAAAAATGGCATTCAAATCCGTTTAGGAGATGTTGCGGATGTTCAGGATTCGCAAAAAGAAGTGGAAAAAATTGCCCGAATCAATCAAAAAAGTGCTATCCTGTTACAAGTTATTAAACAATCGGATGCGAATGCGGTAGCAGTAAGTGAAGCAATTCAAAAAGCCGTTGTTCAGATTGAAGCGGATTATAAAGCCGATGGTGTAAAGCTGAATATTGCAGATGACACCACGGAATTTACCCTTGTTGCGGCCAATGCGGTAATGAAGGATTTATTTATTGCGATTTTGCTGGTAGCCTTTGTGATGCTGTTCTTTCTGCACAGTTTCAGAAACGCCCTGATTGTGATGGTTTCGATTCCGGTGTCGCTGATTGCCACTTTTATCGGAATAAGCCTGTTGGGCTATACGCTTAATCTGATGAGTTTGTTAGGACTGTCCCTTGTTGTAGGTATTCTGGTGGATGATGCGATTGTTGTTCTGGAAAACATCCACAGGCACATGGAGATGGGCAAAAACAAAGTGCGGGCGGCTTATGACGGAGCTTCTGAAATCGGGTTTACGGTAACGGCCATTACACTGGTAATCATCGTGGTATTTTTACCGATTGCGATGAGTACGGGATTGGTTTCCAATATTATTACCCAGTTTTGTATGACGGTTGTTATCGCAACGCTGTTATCGCTGTTAGCTTCTTTTACGATTGTCCCATGGTTGTTTTCACGCTACGGAAAACTGGAACACATTACTAAAAGAACTTTTTTCGGAAGGGTTATTCTTTCTTTTGAAGCCGGTTTGGATAAATTTACACACTGGGTAACCGGAATTTTAGAGTGGTCGTTGAAATTTAAGAAAACGACACTGTTAATTGTATTGGTTTTGTTTTTTGCTTCTTTCGGTTTAGTTGGAGGCGGATATATCGGGGGTGAATTTTTTGCCAAAATTGATAAAGGCGAATTTATGGTTCAGATAGAATTGCCAAAAGATGCCTCTATCGAACAATCTAACTTTATGGCCCAAAAAGCAGAAAACTTTTTGAGCAGTAAAAAAGAGGTTATCGGTTTGATTACTACCGTTGGACAAACCAGTGACGGTTTTGGAGGTTCGCAAACCACGGTTTATAAATCGGAAATTAAAGTAACGCTGAACGACAAATCGGAACGTGAGGACAACACTTTTGTATATGCTGCCAAAATCAAACGTGAGCTTGAAAAAGAGCTGGTGGATGCAAAAGTAAAAACGGTTCCTGTTGGTTTATTCGGAGCGGATCAGGCACCGTTAATGTTAACGGTAACAGGTTCTTCGCAAAAAGACGCGATGGATTTTGCTGAAAAAGCGGCAGCGGAACTCCGGAAAATCAGTGGAGCAACGGAAGTAAAATTAACTTCGGAAGATGGAAACCCTGAAATTAATGTTCAGGTAGACCGTGATAAAATGGCTGCTTTAGGTTTGGATTTAAGCACTGTCGGGATGACCATGCAAACGGCATTCAGCGGAAATACGGATGGTAAATTCAGAGCGGGAGAATACGAATATGATATTAACATCCGGTATAATGAGTTTGACCGTTCTGACTTTAACGACGTAAGCGAACTGATTTTTGTAAATAATGCGGGTCAGCAAATCAAATTGTCGCAATTTGCAACCGTTACGCAAAGTTCGGGTCCCAGTTTGTTAGAACGCAGGGATAAAACACCTTCTGTTAACGTTGAAGCACAAACTGTCGGACGTCCGTCCGGTACGGTTGCAGCAGAATGGGAAGCAGTTTTTTCTAAAATGGATCGCCCGGCGGGTGTGAATTACATCTGGGGCGGTGATATGGAAAATCAAACGGAAGGTTTCGGAACATTAGGTTATGCGTTATTGGCTGCGATTATATTGGTTTACCTGGTAATGGTAGCTCTTTATAACAGTTTTGTAACGCCTTTTGTAGTACTGTTTTCCATTCCGCTTTCCTTTATCGGAGCCTTGGTGGCTCTGGCCTTAACCAATAATTCATTAAACGTATTTACCATTTTGGGAATCATTATGCTTATTGGTTTGGTGTGTAAAAATGCGATTTTATTAGTCGATTTTGCAAATCACCGGAAAGAGGCAGGCGAAAGTACACACGATGCACTGGTTCAGGCAAACCACGCCCGTCTGCGTCCTATTTTGATGACTACCATTGCCATGGTATTCGGTATGGTACCCATTGCTCTTGCTTCAGGTGCAGCGGCTGAAATGAATAACGGACTGGCCTGGGTAATCATCGGAGGATTAATTTCGTCTTTGTTCCTTACGCTTGTTATTGTTCCGGTTGTTTACAGCATTTTTGACAGTATTATTGTTCGTTTCAATAAAAATAAAGAAGAAGTAAATTATGAGGTAGAAATGACCGCTGAATATATTCCCGCAGAAGTGAGCGAAGACGGTTTTACCTCAAAACATATATAAAACATAATTCCACAAACAAATTAACCCGATTACACCACGTGAAAGCGTGGTTTTTTTTATCTTGCACAAAATATTTTACATGAAAACATTCAGAATCAGTTGCTTTTTTTTAACCTCCTTTTTGGTACTAAGTTGTGTCAAAGAAGAAACCCAATCCATCAAAATTAAAGATCAATATAAAATAGAATTGCCCAAAACACTTTCCAAAGCAGATAATCTGCATGAAGATGCTTCGTTGCAATATCAAAATCTATTTAGTGAATTTTATACAATTGTGATTGATGAACCCATTTCTGATTTCAATGATTTAGTTACTCAAGATGAGTATTTAGCAGAAAGCTACAAGCCCAATTTAACCGGATATTCTAATTTAACGTGAGTTCGATATAAAATTACTGAAAAAGGATCAATTGTTTAGTGTCCACGAAGTTGTTTTTTAGAGATG
>NZ_JBYFCC010000007.1:0-141518 GCF_057652995.1 Flavobacterium sp. T50_26 | reverse complement strand
TTGAAAAAAGGGTTCAACTCTAATTAAAAAGTCAAACCCCTTTATTTTTAAACTTACACACTTTTTAGGATAGTGTCAGTCAAAAACTAATCCAAACTCAATGTAATTTGCCCATCATCATCCAATTCGGTTTGAATATCATCCGAAACATTATCTTCATTGGATACTTCCATTTCTTCCGGAATTTCTTCAATTGGTTCTTCGTATGGTAGCGATTCCAGCAAATTTATTTGCTTAATTTTATCTGTAGTTAGCTGATTTCCAAGAGCTTTTATCCCTTTCACAGCAATAAACTGCTCGATATCAACCGTTTGATTGTCTTTTTGAACTCCTTTTACTTTGGCATAAATAACCTCAGCAACCGGTCGCCAATCAGTAGAAACAATTTCTAACTGTGATTTCTCATGTTCGGTAATAAAAACTTCTTCTTTATTTTCATTTTCAATTAAGAAACGTTTCACAAAATAGCGATCTTTTTCTCCATCATAATAAATGGCAGAAATTGGTTTTTTAGGATGCCATTTTTCTAAAACCACCATATCTTCATCAAAATGTGTTGTCAATTCAGGAATAATAGTTTTTAATTTTCCGGATTGATTCACGACCAAAATTCGGTCATTCGGACGGAATTCGCCCAACAACTCGCCTCTTCCATCTACATTCAAACGTTGCACAGTATCATCAAACCAAATTTTTCTTGGTCGTAAGGTTGAAATACCTTTTTCCTTTAATTCGATTTTTTTAATCGGGTATTTGGTTACGGTATTTCCGCGAGAAGCTCGTCCTTTAATAGCAATATCGGCAAAATCCACATCCCATTTCAATTTTTTAATGCTTCCCACTTGTCGCAATAAAATCGTCACAACTTCTGCTTCACCATTTGGATTAGCCGAAAAATAAGAAACCATCGAACCTGCTTTTTCCTGTGTTAGATCGTAAAATTTATCTCTCGTCACACCGGAAACATTGAATCGTTTGATGAAAGTGGAACCATTTTTACCATCGCGATAAATCATATTATAAATGGTTCGTTTATCGTTTTTATCAAAAATGGCAATGTGAATAATATCTTTTCCGATGAATTTTTTGTCATCTACTTTTGTCACCATCATTTTTCCGTCGCGTAGAAAAACAATCACATCATCAATATCGGAACAATCGGCAACATATTCATCTTTTTTGAGGCCGGTTCCCATAAAACCTTCTTCTTTGTTGACGTATAATTTTGTGTTTCGCAAAACAACTTTCGTTGCTTCAATCGTATCAAAACTTCGCAATTCGGTTTGACGTTCTCTTCCTTTACCGTATTTGTCTTTTAATTTTAAGAAGAAATCAATCGCAAAATCAATAATATGATTCAAATGATGTTTCACTTGTTCCATTTCGGCTTCCAACTTCGCAATAGCATCATCCGCTTTATCCGAATCGAATCGTGTGATACGAATCATCGGAATTTGCGTTAATTTCTGCAAATCATCATCATTAATTTCTCGAACAAATGATTTTAAAAACGGCTTAAATCGATCATACATATACGTATACAACGATTCACGGTCGGAGTACAATTTAAAATCAATATACATTTCTTCTCGAATGAAGATTTTTTCTAACGTAGAAAAATGCCATTTGTTTTCGAGTTCATCCAATTGAATTTCCAACTCACGTTTCAACAAATCCACCGTTCGATGGGTCGAAATTTTCAACATATCGGAAACACCGATAAACAACGGTTTATGGTTTTCAATCACACAACCTAGCGGAGCAACCGAAGTTTCGCAAGCGGTGAAAGCATACAACGCATCAATGGTTTTATCAGGAGAAACACCCGGCGGAAGATGAATTAAAATTTCAACTTCGGCTGCGGTATTATCTTCAATTTTTTTGACTTTAATTTTACCTTTTTCGTTGGCTTTCAAAATACTGTCAATCAACGTTCCGGTGTTGGTAGAAAACGGAATTTGCGTAATCACCAACGTTTGTTTGTCCAATTGCGAAATTTTTGCTCGCACACGCACACGACCACCACGCAATCCATCATTATAGTTGGAAACATCGGCAATTCCGGCAGTTGGAAAATCGGGAAATAAGGTAAAAGGTTTGTTTTTTAATATTTTAATCGAACAATCAATCAATTCAATGAAATTGTGTGGTAGCACTTTCGTTGATAAACCCACGGCAATTCCTTCTGCACCTTGAGCTAACAACAGTGGGAATTTCACCGGAAGATTGATGGGTTCTGCCCGACGACCGTCATACGAAACTCCCCATTCGGTAATTTTTGGAGAAAATAAAATATCGTGACCCAACTTTGAAATTCGGGCTTCAATGTAACGAGAAGCCGCGGCACTGTCTCCGGTTAGGATATTTCCCCAGTTTCCTTGCATGTCGATGAGTAAATCTTTCTGACCGATTTGCACCATCGCATCGCCAATACTTGCATCTCCGTGTGGGTGATATTGCATCGTGTGACCAACGATATTCGCCACTTTGTTATAGCGACCGTCATCGAGTTCTTTCATTGAGTGCATAATTCGGCGTTGAACCGGTTTAAAACCATCTTCAATTGCCGGAACCGCACGCTCCAAAATTACATAGGAAGCATAATCGAGAAACCAATCCTTATACATTCCGGTCACTTTTGTGATGGTATCTTCGGGGTTTTCGTCGTTTTCGTAAAAATGTTTGTTACTAAAAACTTTTACGTCGTCAAAACCTTGTTCTTGGCTCGACTCGTTCAGTTCCTCGTTTTCATCGTCTGGGATGATGTTTTCTTCGTCTTCGTTCATTTATGCTGAATTTATTTTCAGTATATTATTTAGTTTCAATCAATCGTTTAAAATCTTCTTTGCTTGGTAAAATGGTTTTGTACTTACTGGCAAAAATTTGTTCGTTTCCTTCCGGCAAAGTGTATTCTACCAATAAGTTACTTTTGTTTTGACACAATACAATTCCGATGGTTTTGTTTTCGCCTTCCAACCGCATTTCTCTGTCATAATAATTCACATACATTTGCATCTGACCTAAATCTTGATGCTTGAGTTCGCCAATTTTTAAATCGATCACCACAAAACTTCGCAACACTCTGTTATAAAAAACCAAATCGATTCTGAAATGCTTATCATCAAACGAAATTCTTTGTTGACGAGATACGAATGCAAATCCTTGTCCTAATTCCAATAGAAAATGCTCTAGTTTATTGATGATTTCTTGTTCTAATTCTGATTCAGAATACTGATGCAATTCGGGTAATCCTAAAAATTCTAAAATGTATGGATCTTTAATGATGTCTTTTGGTTTCTCAACTATTTGACCTTCTTGAGATAATTTCAAAATACCTTCTTTATCTCTACTCAAAGACAATCTTGTGTATAAAGCGGAATCGTATTGTCTTTTGAGTTCACGAACACTCCAATTGTTTTTCTCCGTTTCTATTTCATAAAAACTTCGCTCATTTTCATCATCAATTCGCATTAAAAATGAATAATGCGACCAAGTCAATTTAAAAAACGAAAACAGCGTCTGCGTTTTTGAGTTTTTAAATTCCGTAGACGGTGTTTGTGTTTTTTGTAAATCCAATTCCGTAGACAGTGTCTGTGAAATTGGAAATTCAGGTTCCACAATCACTGATTGTGTTTTTTGTATTTCAAATATCCGAGACAGTGTCTCTGATTTTGAGTAAATCATATAAAATTTTCGGATTTGTTCTAAATTACTCAGTGAAAACCCTTTCCCAAATTCCCTCGTCAATTCCTTTGAAAGTTCTTTCAAAACTTGTTTGCCATACGCTGCTCTTTCTTTTCCATTTTGTTCTTCTTCTACAATCATTCTTCCAATTTCAAAATAGGTATAAACCATTGTTGAATTAATTGTACGAATAACTTGTTGTTGAGCATTTTTTACTAACGCAACAACTTGTTGAAACAGCACTTTATTTTGAATTTCTCCTGACAATGGCAACAATTTTAAACCACCTTAAACACTTAAACTTTTAAACTTTTAATTCTTCTCAATCGTATCCAACTCCACTTTCAAATTATTGATGATAAACTCTTGTCTATCCGGGGTGTTTTTACCCATATAAAATTCTAACAGTGTTTCGATGGAAGTGGCTTTATCCAACATTACCGGATCTAATCGAATACTCTCCCCAATAAAATTCTTGAATTCGTCTGGCGAAATTTCTCCCAATCCTTTGAATCGGGTGATTTCCGGTTTTGGTTTTAATTTTTCTATGGCATCCACTCGTTCTTGATCGCTGTAACAATAAATCGTTTCTTTTTTATTTCGAACACGGAATAATGGTGTTTGCAAAATATACAAATGTCCGTCTTTGATTAATTCGGGGAAAAATTGCAGGAAAAAAGTAATCAACAACAAACGAATATGCATACCATCCACATCGGCATCGGTCGCAATTACAATGTTGTTGTAACGCAAATCTTCCATTGATTCTTCGATGTTTAAAGCCGCTTGCAACAAGTTGAACTCTTCGTTTTCGTAAACGATTTTTTTACTCATTCCATAAGAATTCAACGGCTTTCCACGTAAACTAAACACGGCTTGCGTATTCACATCACGACTTTTAGTAATCGAACCCGAAGCGGAATCTCCCTCAGTAATAAAAAGCGTACTTTCTAAACTTCTTGGATTTTTCGCATCGGTTAAATGCACTCGGCAATCGCGTAATTTTTTATTGTGTAAACTCGCTTTCTTTGCTCGGTCTTTCGCTAATTTTCGAATACCGGAAAGTTCTTTGCGTTCTCGTTCAGCTTGAAGAATTTTACGTAAAAGTAAATCGGCAACTTCCGGATTTTTATGTAAAAAGTTATCGAGTTTTTTCGAAATGAAATCGTTAATGAATGTACGAACCGTCGGCCCTTTTGGTCCAATATCTGTAGAACCTAATTTGGTTTTAGTCTGACTTTCAAAAACCGGTTCTTCAACTTTAACTGCAATTGCCGAAACAATTGATTTTCTGATATCTGACGGATCAAAATCTTTTTTATAAAACTCACGAATGGTTTTTACAATTGATTCACGAAATGCGTTCAAATGCGTTCCTCCTTGCGTTGTATTTTGTCCGTTAACGAATGAATGGTACTCTTCTGAATACTGTGATTTACTGTGTGTGATAGCAATTTCAATATCGTCTCCCGAAAGATGAATGATTGGATAAATCATATCTTCCTCCGTAATATTTTCTTCTAATAAATCTTTTAAACCATTTTCAGAATAATACTTTTCGCCGTTATAATAAATTGTTAATCCCGTATTGAGGTAACAATAATTTTTGAGCATTTTGATGATGTACTCATTACGGTATTTGTAGTTTTTAAAAATCGTTTCATCGGCAATAAACGCCACTTTGGTTCCGCGACGTTTGGTTGTTTCTTGAATATCTTCTTCCAACGTTAAATTTCCGGCAGAGAATTCAGCTGCTTTTTGTTGGTTGTCACGAACGGATTCCACACGGAAATAATTGGACAAGGCATTCACGGCTTTTGTTCCAACTCCATTCAATCCAACTGATTTTTTAAAGGCTTTGGAATCGTATTTACCTCCGGTATTCATTTTGGAAACTACATCGACTACTTTTCCTAACGGAATTCCACGACCGTAATCACGTACCGTTACTAGTTTATCTTTGATAGTAACTTCGATGGTTTTACCGGCACCCATGACATATTCATCGATACAGTTATCTAAGGTTTCTTTCAACAAAATATAGATACCGTCATCGGGGGACGAACCATCTCCGAGTTTTCCGATATACATACCGGGTCGCATTCGGATGTGTTCTTTCCAATCGAGGGAACGAATATTGTCTTCGGTGTATTGATTTTGCTCTGACATAGCGGAATTATGGATTTTGTGCTAATATAGCGGATAAAGCAAAATTTTAAAAGGAATATGATTTAAAGTTATTAAGAAACATATTGACAGAGTTGATTTCTGTTGTCTGTTATCTGTTGTCTGAATTTTTATTGATAATGATAGAAAATTCCTTTGTCTGCCGGAGTCCAAAAAGCAGTTTTCATATCGGCTTTTTTTAGGGCTTGATTTGCCCAGGTATTACAAGTATAAAACAAGTTGTAGGTTCGATGAGCTTCATAAAAACTGTCATTTTTGCCATAGGTTGTAGCGTCAATAAAAATGGGATTTCCGATGCTATCATACTGAAAACTAGCTTCGATAAAAGTAATTAATTTTTGATATTGTTCTTTCGAAATTTCAATTTTTACACAATTTTCATTTTCTTGAATTTGTTTGTAAAATGTGGTGTGCATTGCCGAAGTTCCGAGGTTAAAGGCTGCGTTGAAAGCTGTGCTAAATTTTAAATCAGACCATTCCGGTGTGTCGAGATAAAAACCTTTGTCTCCCCAACCGAAAGCTAGAAATTGATGGGTCGAATCTTTAGATTTTATTTTTTCAAATTTTATTTTTTCTGACCAATCTTTTAAATCGGTTTTAATGGGTAAAACCAAATCAGTATGAACGCCGTTTGATTTGATGTAAATTTCATATTCTTTTGCATTCTCCGATTGATTTTTATTAACCGGAATGATAGAAAAAATAACTGCTGAAATTCCGTAAATCAGTAACAATAAGATGATTGACAAAACAAATTTCAGCAGTAATTTGAAAGTTAATATAACAATTTTCATCTACTATTTTTTAGGAGGTAGGACTTTAAAAGTTACAAAGGTTATATTCTCCAAATATATAGTAATAAATCTTCCGTATGATTTTTTATAGATAATTTCAAATTCAACTACATTATCCTCTAAAATTTTATGATTAAAAGGAATGCGTTGATTTGGTTTTCCCTCAAAAAGTATGCTTTCAATTTGGGTTAGATTTTTTAATCTAAAAGAAAGTTTTTGACCATCAACCGCTTGAAGAACACCTTTATTATCTAACAAAATAATTCCTTTTTCGGGAAAAGGGAAATAATGTAATGGAAGATTTTCAAACCAATCTCTATTTAAGGTTTTGTCGAGCCACTTTCCGTCTTCGGGGAAATGTTTCATGAAAAATAGCTGCTCGGGTGTATCAAAATAGAAATCGCTGTATCTTTTGCTGAATTTAGATGTGCTAGATTCGGCAAAACCTGAACCCCAAGTAGCATCGAGTAGTATCCAACGATTATCGGCAAAAACGGCATTCCACGTGTGATTCAACGGTTTGGATGAGACTCCGATTTGAACGGGAGAAACCCGACCAAAACCTGAAATGGATTGCACTTTTAACCCAACTCTTTCAGCAATTTCGTGGTATAATTCAGTGAAATGTTGGCAAACTCCTTTTCGACTTCGGAAAGCTTGATTAATTCTTTTTTGTCGTAATTCTTCCACTTTTTGATCAAATTGTTCTTTGGATTCGTATTTGATGGCAACGGTAGTTGGATTTTGTGCCAATTTCATATCATAATTGATGGAATTGGCAACCCAAACATACACAGCTCTAGCTTTATCATAATCAGTTGTGAAATCGGATTGAATTTTGTCGGCTAGTTTATCAATGGATGAAAAGGATTTTGGATAATCTAGTACTTTTTTATCGACGGGATGAATTTCTTGTGCGGAAAATGTACTGAAAACAAATAGAAATAGAACGGTTATGTTTTTGATAATCATAGAATAATTCAGTTGAATTTGATAATTAAATTAGCAATTAACGTACCGTAAAAAGTTAGGTTCTTGTTAAAGTTGCGGGTTGCGGGTTATCTGTTTTTATGAAAAACTTTGATAGCACAGTTTCTGCCCCCGATTGAAACGGAAAGCATTTTGCAGGCTTGTTGGACATTTTCTTGCCGAAAAAGAGCGACCTTGTGAAGCTCCTTTTTTGGCTTAGAAAATGCCAACAAGACAAAAAATCTTGGAGTGGAAAGCGGGAAATGGCAGCAAAATAGTTGGCAGTGTTCAGTTTTTAGTATTCAGTCACAGTTTTCAGTTGCAGTTTTCAGTTGCAGTTTTCAGTTGCAGTTTTCAGTTAATGAAATAAAAAAAACTGCTGAATTTCTTCAACAGTTTTGTCTATTTTCTTTTCTCTATTTTCTAATTTCTTTACACATTAAAACGGAAATGCATCACATCGCCATCTTTTACAATGTATTCTTTTCCTTCTACGCGAAGTTTTCCGGCTTCTTTTACTTTGGCTTCTGAGCCGAAATTGGAGTAATCTTCGAACGCAATTACTTCGGCACGGATGAATCCTTTTTCGAAATCGGTGTGAATCACTCCGGCTGCTTTTGGAGCGGTATCGCCAATGTTGATGGTCCACGCTCGAACTTCTTTAACACCGGCTGTGAAATACGTTTGTAGGTTTAATAATTTATAAGCGGCACGAATTAACACGGCAGAACCTGGTTCGGTTAAACCCATGTCTTCTAAGAAAACTTGGCGTTCTTCGTAGCTTTCTAATTCGGTAATATCGGCCTCTGCTCCTACTGAAAGTACGATTACTTCGGCTTGTTCGTCTTTTACTAATTCACGAACATGGTCAACGTATTTGTTTCCGTTTACGGCTGAAGCTTCATCCACATTACACACATATAAAACCGGTTTGGAAGTAATTAATTGAAATTCTTCCATTAATTCAACTTCGTCTTGGTTTTGCGGAATGATTGTTCGAGCCGATTTTGCTTGTAATAAGGCTTCACGAATTCGGTCTAACAACGCTTTTTCTACTTGAGCTTCTTTATTTCCGGTTTTGGCGGCACGATTGGTTTTTTCTAAACGTTTTTCAACTGTTTCTAAATCTTTTAGTTGCAATTCGATATCGATTGTTTCTTTGTCACGAATTGGGTTTACGTTTCCATCAACGTGAACGATATTGTCGTTATCAAAACAACGCAACACGTGAATAATGGCGTTACATTCTCTGATGTTTCCTAAAAATTGGTTTCCTAAACCTTCGCCTTTGCTGGCACCTTTTACCAATCCGGCAATGTCAACAATATCAACGGTTGCCATTTGAACACGTTCCGGTTTTACCAATTCTTCCAAACGAGCAATTCGCGGATCGGGAACGTTTACCACACCAATATTAGGTTCGATTGTGCAAAAAGGAAAGTTGGCACTTTGTGCTTTTGCATTTGATAAACAATTAAAAAGGGTTGATTTTCCAACATTGGGTAATCCTACAATTCCTGCTTTCATTTTTTAGGTAATGGGTTATTGGTTGTCTGTTTTAGGTTGTCTGTTATCTGTTTTTCTGTTATCAGACGACTGAAAACTGACAACTGACAACAGAATACTGTCTGAAAACGGGTGCAAATATAGTTTATAATATTGAAAGATTAAAACTTATCAAATCAGCAAGTGTGAATTGTGTAAACCTAACTGAAAATTGTGTAATGCCGCATTATTGCTTGAGATGTACCTTTACAGTATGGAAACATTAAAATCACAAACTATGAAACTAGCAGCAATAACATTATTCGTATTAACCTTCTCATTAAGTCAAGCTCAGAATAAAAATGTGGTTGACGAAACTAAAAAAACAATCATCACCGTTAACGATGGTGAAAAAGAGACAAAGACAGTAAAAAACGAGAATACACGTGAAGTTCAAATGATTGAATTGGATGGGAAAAAAGACGAAACTGTAAACCGAGATGTCAAACCTTCTCCAACAATTGTTGAATCTTCTACAGAAATTATTAATCCGGATGGAAGTGTGAGAATTGTAGATGTTGATCGTACAAATTACTACACGTTAAATGGACAAAAATATAAAGTAGAACTTGATTCACAAGGTTATTCGTTACTTTCTGAGAACAATAAGAATATTGGAAAAATCAGAAAAACTACTACAAACAGTTTCATTTTTGCCGGGAAAAACAAAACAGCAATTGCCTATTTTGATACCAATGGAAACTTAGTATTAGAATCGTATAATCCAAAAACAGATACGGTTACTTTTGAAACTTATACAGTTTTGAAAGATTAATTTAACCCTAAGTTCCCTTTAGAATCCTGAGTTTCGGCTCAGGATTTTTTTTATTTGGGTTCAAAATCCAAAGGCAACATGTCGCCAAACCGCTTTTTTGAAATTTCGCCCGAAAAATCAATTTGGTCTATGTGGGTGTGATTTCCGAATGCATCAACATAAAACTCTGATGTTTTAAAAATAATTTTTGACTGTTCGTTGTTGTTATACAACATATTAAAACTTTTGAAGAATTTTGATGTAGATGGAAAGTTTGTAGTGATTTGATTTCCATTTACTTTAATCAATTTCATAGTATTGGCATCCGAAATTTCAAAATGAAAATCTGGATTGGTAGGATAACTTCCTTCAAATAAAATAAATTCTTTCTTTCCCCATTTTTTCTCGATCAAATTTTTAAAAAAATGTTTAGAAGAACCTAAATAAGAAGCAATCCTGTTCTTTTCATACGATTTGGTAACTTCTTCTATTTCTTTAAAAAAAGAGGTTACAGCAAAGTAACTACCTCGTAAATAGTCATTTGACAATGTTCTTTTATTGTAAGCAACATAAAAATCAATTAAATCAATTTCAATAACATAGCCTAAATAATTATTTCTAACTTTTAATTTTTCATCGGCAAACGCAGTTAATTTGAATTCTTTGGAAGTGTATGAAAACTGAATTGCATCTTCATTAAGAATAACGCAATTTTTTCCACCTTTGGTTTTTCCTAAAAATTGCTCTCTAAAAACTTTCAACATTTCTTTTCTGGAAAATGGAATAGGTTCTAAAACCACTTCTTTTAAAACCATAGAACTTGGCTTTAATTGAATATTAATTGACGACTGAATACTATTCAAATAAACTGATTCATAGCCTATATAACTGATAACTAAGGTAGCATTGGGTAAAGATTGTAACTTTAATTCAAAAAAACCATTATTATCAGTGGTGGTTCCGATTGTAGTTCCGTCAAAATAAACGGAGACGCCAAATAAAGGTGAATTATTTTCATCAACAATTTTTCCGTTGATTGTTTGAGCCATTATTTGACTAAAGCAAAAAAACATCATTAATATCATCAATTTTACTTTCATAACTTAAACTCGTTCGTTTTTGAATAATGGATGTGGCTTTCGTTTTGTTCGTTTAGGTGTAAAGAAAATAGAATAAATAACAGGCAACGTAAAAATAATTGAAAAAACAATTATAATTTCGTTAGAAGTAAACCAAAAATGAGTTACCGTAGCTATATGAACTGGTGAATTTGATTTATTTAAAAGAATTTTTACTTTCTCATTAACTTCAAATCCATTTGTTACAGACCAAGCTGGATTGGTAATTATAAATTTTTGATTGTTTAGATGATATTCTATTGTTGGTACAATAACTCTTTTATAACCAACTACGTAATTTAAGCCATTTCTACTATTGTAATATTTTTGATTTACATAATCAATTGCAATTATATTTCCATCCACCTTTTTGTGTGAAAGATAAATGATTGATTTGTATGAAAAAAACAAAATCAATACTCCAGACATGGTAAGTAAAAATATTCTGAGCATAGTAAAAAAAACCTCAAGAATTCTTGAGGTTAAAATGTGTTTTATTCGTTATGTAAAAATGCTTGCCTGTTCAAAAGTGTTTCTTCACTTTCCACATGATTATCATCCGGAACACAACAATCTACCGGACAAACGGCAGCACATTGAGGTTCTTCGTGAAAACCTTTGCATTCTGTACATTTTCCAGGAACAATGTAATAAATATCGTCTGAAATTGGTGTTTGAGCCGCTTCAGCATCAATTTCGGTACCATCGGGCAAAATAACTTTTCCACTCAATTTGGTTCCGTCTTTATATCGCCAATCGTCTGCTCCTTCGTATATTGCCGTGTTTGGACATTCGGGTTCACAAGCTCCGCAATTGATACATTCGTCTGTTATAATGATTGCCATTTTTTCTTTGATTAAAATTTAAAGATAAGAAATACTATTAACTTTCAACAATTGAGTTTTGCCAACTTTCAATTTCTTATTTTTGTGCAAAATTACAATCAAAAGACGTTATAAACAAGTATCAAATGTTACAAAAAAATAAAATATCAAGTTTTGTTGAATTAGGAAAGTTTTTGGCTCAATTTTCATTGGATAATTCCCAGCTAAATCATGAGGTTCAACACAATGACCGCTTTTTTGATTCATTTGAAACATTGTTGGCATTTTCGCAATCACATAACGGTTGGTTTACACAAGAACAGGTTTATTTTGCTGTGAATTCTTGGGCAGAAGCTTTAACGGATGAAAACTTATCAAAATGGCTTTCTAACTATGATTTTTCAACTATTCAACCCAAAACAATCGGATTAATTTTAGCAGGAAATATTCCGCTAGTTGGATTTCACGATTTTTTATCGGTGTTAATTTCAGGACATAACGTTTTAGTGAAAACTTCCTCTAACGACCAACACTTAATTAAATTTTTAGCCAATTATTTGATTGCTGTTAATGAAAGTTTGGAAGAAAGAATCAAATTTACAGATGGGAAATTAGAAAATTTTGATGCTGTAATTGCCACCGGAAGCAACAACACTGCTCGTTATTTTGAATATTATTTTAAGAACAAACCTTCCATTATTAGAAAAAACAGAAATTCTGTTGCCATTTTAAATGGAAATGAATCCCACGAAGATTTAGTAAATTTAGGCGAAGATATTTTTCGCTATTTTGGTTTAGGATGCAGAAATGTTTCTAAGTTATTTGTTCCAAAAGGATATAATTTTGATACTTTTTTCAAAGCCATTTTTGAATACCAAGACGTAATTCATTATGAGAAATATTCAAATAATTACGATTACAACAAAGCTGTTTTTTTAATGAGTAATTTCAAATTATTGGACAACGGATTTTTAACTTTAAAAGAAGATCAAAGCTACTCCTCACCTATTTCTTCTGTTTTTTATGAAAATTATGAATCCTTATCGGAGTTGAAACAACGTTTAGAAAATGATAAAGAACTAATTCAGTGTATCGTTTCGAATAATTTAACCGAGAACAGCATCACATTTGGTCAAACACAGAAGCCACAACTTTGGGATTATGCTGATAGTGTTGACACATTGGAATTTTTGATTTCGGTTTAGAATTTCTTTTTAACTACAACGTTTTTGTTAATAACCTATAATAAAAACCGCATACAAAAATCGGTCTTTTCACTATGAATTTCAGAAATTTGCAATTCAATTTTTTGAAATCAAACTTCCATAATGAAAAAACATAACTACAGTGCAGGTCCATGCATTTTACCTCAAGAGGTATTTGAAAAATCTGCTCAAGCCATTTTAAATTTTAATAATTCAGGTTTATCAATTTTAGAAATTTCACACCGTAGCAAAGATTTTGTTGCTGTGATGGATGAAGCAAGAGCTTTAGCTTTAGAACTTTTAGGATTAGAAGGAAAAGGTTATCAAGCATTGTTTTTACATGGTGGAGCAAGTTTAGAATTTTTAATGATTCCGTACAACTTGATGAAAGTAAATGGAAAAGCAGCTTATTTAGACACCGGAACGTGGGCAAATTCTGCCATCAAAGAAGCCAAACATTTTGGTGAAACGGTTGTAGTTGCTTCGTCAAAAGCGGAAAATTACAATCATATTCCAACAGGATATGTGGTTCCTTCAGATGCAAATTATTTTCATTGCACATCAAACAATACGATTTTTGGAACGCAAATAAAAGAATTTCCAAACCTAGACATTCCAATGGTTTGTGATATGAGTTCCGATATTTTTTCGCGAACATTAGACTTTTCAAAATTTGATTTAATTTATGCCGGAGCTCAAAAAAATATGGGTCCAGCGGGTACAACTTTGGTCGTTGTAAAAGAAGAAATTTTAGGAAAATCCGGCAGAACTATCCCTAATATGTTAGATTATGTTCAACATATTGAAAAAGAAAGTATGTATAATACACCTGCTGTTTTTCCGGTTTATGCATCACTTTTAACCTTACAATGGTTGAAAAATTTAGGAGGAATTGCCGCAATAGAAAAAGTAAATGAAGCAAAAGCAAATTTATTATATACCGAAATAGACCGCAATCCATTATTTAAAGGAACTGCTGTTGCTGAATTCAGAAGTAATATGAATGCAACATTTTTGTTGAATGATGAAAGCCACGCTCCTACTTTTGATAAACTTTGGAAAGATGCCGGAATTTCAGGTTTACCAGGTCATCGTTCAGTTGGTGGTTACAGAGCTTCGATGTATAATGCGATGCCATTGGAAAGTGTGCAGGTTTTAGTGTCTGTAATGCAAGAATTAGAGAAAGTGGTTTAAGTATGCATTTCGACTTCAAAGAAGAATATATTTTAGAAAATGATGTAGTTCGTTTACAACCATTGCAATCAACTGATTATGAAAAATTAGTTGAGTTTTCTATAAATGAACCTGAACTTTGGAGTTTTAATGCAAATAGTCCTGATAGTCCTGAAAATTTAAAAAAATACATTGATAGAACTTTATTACAAAAAGAAAGACAAGTAGAATATCCATTTATTGTTTTTGATAAAGTAAAGCATAAAATAGCAGGAAGTACTCGCTTTTATAACATAAACTTAGAAGCAAAACATTTAGAAATTGGTTTTACTTGGTACGGAAAAGAATTTCAAGGAACTTCTTTAAATAAAAATTGTAAATTTTTACTTTTAGAATTCGCTTTCGAAAAGATGCTAATGGAAAGAGTTGGATTTAGAGCCAATAATTTAAATGTACGAAGCATCAATGCAATGAAAAGTATTGGTTGTGTTGAAGAAGGTATTTTGAGAAATTTTAGTACCGATGCAAAAGGAGAACGAATCGATGCAATAGTATTAAGTATATTAAAAAATGAATGGTTTGATAGTGTCAAACAGAATTTAAAAAATAGAATATAGAAAAATTTTAGTTGAGTTTTCAAACTTTTAAACTCATAAACATTTAAACTCGTAAACAAATAATGAAAGTACTAGCCAACGACGGAATTTCTCCAAGCGGAATTAAAGCCCTAGAAAAAGGAGGATTTGAAGTAATTACAACAAAAGTTGCCCAAGAACAAGTGGCTAACTTTATCAACGCAAACCAAGTAAGCGTAATTTTAGTACGAAGTGCAACTAAAGTTAGAAAAGATATCATCGATAATTGTCCGAGTCTAAAAATCATCGGTCGTGGAGGTGTTGGTATGGATAACATAGACATTGCTTATGCTCGTGAAAAAGGAATCCATGTAATTAATACTCCAGCATCATCGTCAGAATCGGTGGCAGAATTGGTTTTTGCTCATTTATTTTCAGGTGTTCGTTTTTTACACGATGCCAATCGAAATATGCCTTTGGAAGGAGATACCAATTTTGAAGGTTTGAAAAAAGCCTATGCAAACGGAATCGAATTAAGAGGAAAAACCCTTGGAATTATCGGTTTTGGACGAATTGGTCAAGCAGTGGCAAAAATGGCTCTTGGTTTAGGAATGAAAGTTATTGCTTCTGATAAATATGTTGGCGAAGCTGTAATTCGTGTAGATTTTTACAACGGTCAATTCATAAATGTCGACATCGTTACCGAACCAATGGAAGATTTATTAAAACATTCTGACTTTGTTACGTTACACGTTCCTGCACAAGACGGCTACGTAATTGGCCGTGAAGAATTAAACATAATGAAAGACAATGTTGGAATTGTAAATGCGGCTCGTGGAGGTGTGATTGATGAAGTTGCATTGGTAGAAGCATTAGATGAAGGAAAAGTATTATTTGCCGGTTTAGATGTTTTTGAAAACGAACCAACTCCTGAAATCAAAATATTGATGCATCCTAATATTTCACTAACTCCTCATATTGGTGCTGCGACTTTAGAAGCTCAAGATCGAATTGGAACTGAACTGGCAGAACAAATTATAAGTTTATTGAAAACAGAAAAATAATATTGGCTTCGCATAAAGTTATCATAATATTGTATAACTTCGTATAAATAATTTTAAAAGCCAACAATATGTTAGATCAATTAACACAGTTAGTTCAGCAATTCGGAGACCAAGCAGTTGTAAAAAACAACGCAATTCCTAACGAATTGAACGACAGCGTAATGAAAGAAACCGGAAGTTCTTTGCTTTCAGGATTGCAAAAAATGGCATCCGATGGAAAGCTAGAACAATTAGCCGGACTATTTCAAGGAAACAATGCCGGTTCTTCATCAAATCCAGTAGTAAAACAGCTTATTGAACAAGTTTCCGGAAATTTAGGACAAAAATTTGGCCTAGAAAGTAGTGCCGCTAATGGAGTGTCATCAAACATGATTCCGCAAATATTGGGTTCATTAATTGGTAAAGCAAAAGATCCAAACGTAAAAGGTTTTGATGTTTCAGATTTAGTGAGTGCTATTTCCGGAGGTTCTGGAAATTCCAATTTAATGGATATGGTCACTAAATATGGCGGTCAGTTTGGTTTAGATCAAAATAATGATGGAAAAGTAGATATGCAAGATGCAATGTCAGCAGTTACCAAAAAAGGTGGACTCGGTGGTTTACTAGGGAAATTGTTTGGAAAATAATTAAACAGTAAAATGAAAAATTAAAACCACTTCTTTTGGAGTGGTTTTTTTGTTAAAAATGGCTAATTAAATAACTAAATCATTCGTTTTTTGTACTTTTATAGTATGAAAAATGTAGTTTTTATAATCTCTTTGTGTTTTATAATTTACGCTTGTTCAAGTAGTAAACAAACTTCCTCTATTTCACAAAATGAAAATCATTCCACAGCTTCAGATACTGTGAGAATTGCTAATGAAGAGTTGGAATACGAAATAATAATCATTGAACCTGGTTTTAATTCATGGCTAGTAAGTCGTGCCATGCCAAGAAATTTTCATTCTCAAACTTACATGGAATCTAGAAATCAAGTTTGGGTAAACGAATATAATAATCGTGTTTTGCAGAGTATGCGTTATGACCCAAATCTTTATCAAATGCAAATTGATTACAGACGAGGAATTGATTACGGATACGAAGTAAATTATATGTTATTTAATTATTTAGTCTATTTTCAGCAAACATATAAACAGCAACTCGGCGGATTTACAGCCAGATTATAATTTCAATACTCATGATTCAAAAATTTATCTATATCATTATCTCCTTTCTTCTCGGAATATTTTTTGTCATTATAGGAGCTTTCTTCAAAATTACTCATGTTTCAAATGGAAATTTATTCTTACTTTTAGGAATGCTATTTAAATGTTTAGCTCTAATTTTGTTGATTATAAAAATCGTTAAACAGCCCAAAAAAGAAAAGATTTAAAATTTTATTTTCTTTGAAAACTTCTTATAATTTATGAAAAAATTAAAAGCCCGTTGGGGAGTAACTTCAAACTTTCAACTCGTAGTCATTTTTATTGTTTTTGCAATTACCGGTTCTGTTTCCGCTTATTTATCAAAACCATTTACAAATTATATTGGATTAACAAGTGAAAATTTAGGTTGGCTTTATTTGCCCATCCGTTTAATTGCTATTTTTCCAATTTATCAGGTTTTATTGGTTCTATTTGGATTTATTTTCGGACAATTTGAATTCTTTTGGGCTTTTGAAAAAAAAATGCTTCGCAGTATGAAATTAGGTTTTATCGCTAATTGGTTTGAAAAAAAGGCTGCCGCAAAATAAAAAACTGCAATGATTAGATTGCAGTTTTGTGAATGTTTTTATTTCTTTTTTATAAGATAGGTATAAATCCATGTTATGGTAAAGGTCGGAATAAAATCTATTCCTGGTAATAATTCTTCAACAAAAACAATAAATCCTCCAACTGTTCCCACTGTTCCTTTATACATTCGCATCAAAATTAATCCGGCAATTGGTGCCCAAATAACATCTGATATCGTTCCAAAAATCGGAACTAAATAGGATAGCATTCCAATACCATCAAAAATAAGACTTAAAACTAAATCTCTTGATTTTGTATCTTTAACTGATTGAACAGCAACTTCTTTTGTCATTGTTTGAAATTTAATAATTTAAAATAATAACGACAAAAGTGATGCCAAATTATTATTCTTTCTTTAATAAATTAAAAAAGTCATTTCTATTCTCTTTTTCAGAAAAAATTCCGCCATATTGAATGGTTGAAGTATAACTCGAACTGTCTTTAATTCCGCGACTTGAAACACATAAATGTTCGGCTTCCACCACAACAATTACATCTTCAGTATTTAAAACAGTTTTTAATTCATTAAAAATTTGCATAATCATTCGTTCTTGCACCTGCGGTCTTCGGGCAAAATAATCAACAATTCGATTTAATTTTGACAAACCAATCACTTTTCCATTCGAAACATAACCAATATGAGCTTTTCCGATTATTGGTAAAAAATGATGTTCACAAGTTGAATTGAAACTGATGTTTGCTTCAACCAGCATTTTGTCATAATGATAACTGTTTTCAAAAACGGAAATTTTCGGTTTATTTGCAGGATTTAAACCGCTAAAAATTTCTTGAATAAACATTTTTGCCACTCGATGCGGAGTTCCACGCAAACTGTCATCCGTCATATCCAAACCCATTTCTTCCATAATTATATGAAAGTGTTTTTCGATAGTTGCCATTTTTTCTAAATCAGATTTGTCAAAAGCATCCGGTCTCAAAGGAGTTTCAGCCGAAGTCATCTGATGTTCATCACCCAAAAGTTCAAATAATTCTTTTTCAATGTGGTTATTCATAGCGTTTGTTTTTTTGAGATTCTTATTAACTTTTGCGTAATTAATTTTTCAATTTATCTTTAAAATTCTTTTTCAATTTATCAATTTTAGGTGTAATGACATAACTGCAGTACGATTGAGTTTTGTTTAAATTGTAATAATTCTGATGATAATCTTCCGCTTCATAAAAAACAGAAGCCGCTGAAACTCTCGTCACAATTGGATTTTTAAACGTTTTTTCATTTGTCATCAATTTAATATAATCTTCAGTCAATTGTTTTTGGTTATCATTATAGTAAAACACTTCGCTTCGATATTGCGTTCCTACATCATTTCCCTGACGGTTTAATGTTGTTGGATCGTGTGTAGCAAAGTAAATTTCCAATAACTCTCCAAATGAAACAATTTTTGGGTCAAAAGTGATTTGAATTGCTTCTGCATGACCGGTCATTCCTGTTCCGATGTCTTTATACGTTGGATTTTTTGTTGTTCCGCCTATGTAGCCTGAAACTACTTTTTTAACGCCTTCAATTTCTAAAAAAACTGCCTCTGTACACCAAAAACATCCACCGGCAAAAGTGGCTAGTTCAAATCCGTTTTCTACATTCATTTTTACTGGTTGTTTATTTTCTAAAAAAACACTTTTTTTCTCTTGTGATTGGCACGAAAGAGTTGAGAAGGCAATTAGTATTAAAATTAATTTTTTCATTACAATTTTTTGTTTAACAAATATACCACAATATTAAACAAAACTACATCTTTAACGTAATTTTATTATTTATGATACGATAAATAGAACTGATACGGTTTCAAAATCTCTAAAATCTTTGTTACTTTGTAAAAATAGTTTCAGATGATACAAGCAAAAGGAATTCATAAATATTTTGACCAACTACATGTATTAAAAGGTGTTGATTTAGTAATTAATAAAGGAGAGGTTGTATCGATTGTAGGTGCATCTGGTGCCGGAAAAACAACGCTTCTTCAAATTTTAGGAACGTTAGAAAAACCTTCAAAGGAAAACGGAACTTCCTTAGTAATTGATGGTGAATCGGTTTTAGATATGAATGACAAGCAGTTATCAAAATTTAGAAACCAAAAATTGGGATTCATTTTTCAGTTTCATCAGCTATTACCTGAATTTACTGCGTTGGAAAATGTCTGTATTCCGGCTTTTATTGCAGGAAAATCAAAACCTGAAGCCGAAGAAGAAGCTATAAAACTACTCAATTATCTAGGTTTATCGCATCGAATGAGCCACAAACCTGGTGAGCTTTCCGGTGGAGAACAACAACGTGTGGCAGTTGCTAGAGCTTTAATCAATAAACCGGCTGTAATTTTCGCAGATGAACCTTCGGGAAATTTAGATACTACTTCTGCAGAAAATTTACACGAATTGTTTTTTAAATTACGAGATGAATTCGGGCAAACGTTTGTAATTGTCACACACAATGAAACATTAGCGAATATGGCCGACAGAAAATTAATCATGAAAGATGGTCTATTTGATCAAAATTCAGGTTGGATTGATTTTTCATCTTTACCAAATGCAACTGTTTAATGAATCAAACGGAATTAAAAGAATTTCTGGACGAAAAAGTTCAACTTTACAACCATCCAAAATTTATTGAAAGTGATCCAATTCAAATTCCGCATCTTTATACCTTAAAAGAAGATATTGAAATTGCAGGATTCTTGGCCGCCACCATTTCGTGGGGAAATCGCAAAATGATCATCAATAATAGTCAAAAATTAATGGCTAAATTAGGTAATTCACCCTACGATTTTGTAATGAATCATAACGAAAATGATTTGGAGAGATTGAATGATTTTGTCCATCGCACTTTTAATGGAACAGATTGTGTTTCCTTTATCAAAGCATTGAAAAACATTTATCAAAACCACAATGGCTTGGAAAGTGTTTTTAGTAAAAACATACAAATCAAAACGTTACAACAAAATATTTCCATTTTCAAATCCGTATTTTTTGAAATTGAACATAACTATCGCACACAAAAGCACGTTTCTGATCCAATGAATAATTCGGCCGCAAAACGAATCAATATGTTTTTACGATGGATGGTAAGAAACGATAATGCCGGAGTTGATTTGGGCATTTGGAACTCCATTTCACCCTCTCAACTTTCATGTCCGCTCGATGTTCATTCCGGAAATGTAGCCCGAAAATTAGGTTTGCTTACGCGAAAGCAAAACGACGCAAAAGCACTTTTTGAGTTAGATTCCAACTTACAAAACTTGGATAAAAATGATCCTGTAAAATATGATTTTGCTCTATTTGGATTAGGTGTTTTTGAAGGATTTTAGTCGGTTTTAGACATTGATTTAAAATTCCGTACCTTTGCAAAAATTATTTTTTTTATGTCTACTTTTCTGGATTTTGATTTACCTAAATCATTGCAAAAAGCAATTGATGAATTAGGTTTTACAACCCCAACTCCTATTCAAATTAAATCGATGCCAGTCATTTTATCCGGTCGCGATATGATGGGAATTGCTCAAACCGGAACCGGAAAGACTTTTGCATACTTACTGCCGATTTTAAAACATTGGAAATTTCAAAATACCCACACACCACGGGTTTTGATTTTAGTTCCAACACGTGAATTAGTCGTTCAAGTTGCCGAAGAAGTCGTAAAATTGACCCAATACATGTCGGTTCGAACCTTAGGCGTTTATGGAGGTGTAAACATCAATACCCAAAAAACAGCCGTTTATCAAGGTGTCGACATTTTAGTAGGAACACCAGGAAGAGTAATGGATTTGGCTTTAGATAATGTAATTCGATTTGATGAAATTCAGAAATTAGTGATTGATGAATTTGATGAAATGCTAAACTTAGGTTTTCGTTTTCAAGTGACTTCCATCCTAACGATGTTAAAGTCAAAAAGACAAAACATCCTTTTTTCGGCTACAATGACGGATGAAGTAGATGATATGTTGGATGAATATTTTGACTTTCCTGTTGAAGTTTCATTGGCTCCATCGGGAACGCCTTTAGAAAAAATTACGCAAATTGGTTATAAAGTGCCCAATTTTCTAACTAAATTAAATTTACTAAAAGAACTTCTACATTCCGATGAAAGTATGTCGCGATTGCTGATTTTCATCAACAATAAAAAAACAGCTGATTTAGTTTCTGTAGCTTTGGAAGAAGAATTTCCGGATCAGTTTGGTTTGATTCATTCGAATAAATCGCAAAATTATCGTTTGAATACGATGGCTTCGTTTCAAGCAGGAGAAATCAGAGGAATTGTAACTACTGATGTAATGGCTCGTGGTTTGGATATTTCTGATATCACCCACGTTGTCAATATGGAATTTCCTGAAGTTCCTGAACAATATGTACACAGAATTGGTCGAACCGGTCGTGCCGATAAAACCGGTGTGGCAGTAAGTTTTGTGAGTCCGAGAGAAGAAGAAATTCAAATTGAAGCCGAAATTTTAATGGAAAAGGAAATTGAGTTTCTACCACTTCCTAACATCGAAATCGAAGAAAAAGTACTTGAATTCGAAAAAGAAAAGAGAAAAATGAAAGTGCTTTTGAAACGTCCAAAGAAAGAAGGTGGCGAAGCATTTCACGATAAAAAAGATAAAAATAAAAAGGTAAATCTTGGTGGTCCCGGAAAAAGAACGCCAAGAAAAACCGAATCGAGAAATCGAGGTGTGGAACGAAAAAGAGATGAGAAAAGAAAGAAAAAATAAATGTTTTTCTTCTCCCAAGCTTTCGCTTTTGCTTAACACTTTTGATTTGTGCTATTAAAATATAAAAGCTATCTTTGACAAACTTTCAATTAATGCAGTTTAAACATCCTGAAATTCTGTATTTCCTCTTTTTATTGGTGTTGCCAATTTTAGTCCATTTATTTCAACTCAGACGATTTAAAAAGGAATATTTCACCAATGTAAAATTCCTGAAAGAACTTTCCATACAAACCAGAAAAAGCTCTCAACTCAAAAAATGGCTGTTGTTATTAACACGATTGTTACTTTTAACAGCCTTGATTTTTGCATTTGCTCAACCTTTTTTTAAAGCCAAAGACAGCAAAGGAATTACCAATGAACTCTATCTTGTAGTTGACAATTCGTTCAGCATGCAAGCCAAAGGAAAACAAGGCGAATTACTCAAAAGAGCTGTTCAGGAATTATTAGAAAATACACCTGAAAGCACAACTTTTTCTCTCCTTACCAATGATGATGTATATTGGAATACAGACATCAAATCGATTCAAAAAGAATTGATGAATTTGGATTATAGTGCCACAAGTTTTCAATTAGATCAGAGTTTAACGAAAATTAAATCCAGAAAAACGCCTTTTAATAAAGATGTCGTAGTAATAACAGACGCTGTAAACCTTCAAGCAAATCAGTTAAAACCGATTGATGAAACGATTAATCCGATCTTCATCCTACCCAAATCTGAACAAAAAAATAATGTGTCGGTTGATAGTGTTTACCTTCATCAAACCTTGGATAATTTCTATGAAATTGGTGTAAAATTAAAATCGTTTGGCGAATCGGAACAAGAAATTCCGGTTGCTATTTACAATCAAAAACAACTGATTGCCAAAACGCAAGTAAAATTGAATCAAGCGGAAAAAGAACTTTTTTTTACCATTCCAAAAGCTGATTTTAATGGTTATGTTTTTATTGACGAACCTGGATTGAGTTATGACAATTATTACTATTTCAGCATTTCTAAACCTGAAAAAGCGAATGTTTTAGCCATTGGTGATACTGATAAAAATCAATTTTTGACGAAAATTTATAATGAAAATGAATTTGTCTTTTCGCAATTTGAATTAAAATCGCTGGATTACAATGTATTGGATAAACAAGATGCAATTATTATCAATGAAATAACAGAAATTCCGCAAGCTCTTCAAACCACATTAAAAGCTTTTTATGATAAAGGAGGAAATATTATTTTTATTCCTTCAGAAGAAAATAATGTGGCGAATATAAACAGCTTGCTTAGAAACTTTGGAAACTTTTCTGTAAATGATTTGACAAAACAAGAAAAACAAATTACAACTATTTCTTTCGCTCATCCGTTATATAATGGTGTTTTTGAAAAGAAAGCTACAAATTTTCAATATCCAAATACAAAATCAAATTTTGCTTTAAAAAGTACCTATCCGGCCATTTTGACGTTTGAAGATCAAAGTCAGTTTTTAACGGCAATTTCAAATTCATTAGGTAGTTTTTATGTTTTTTCGGCACCAATCAACAAGGAAAATTCTAATTTTAAAAATTCTCCTTTAATTGTACCGACGTTTTATAATATGGCTTTTCAAAGTGCAAAAACGGGAATCAATGCGTTAACGGTAGGCACATCTTCGCCAATCACGATTGACCAACTTTTGGCAAAAGATGAAATTATTTCGGTCGTTTCTATTACAGATGAAAAGAGCGAAAAGTTCATTCCGCAACAACAAATTCTGAATAATAAAGTAAAACTTACCTTTTCAGAAAGTCCAAGTCAATCAGGAAATTTCAATGCTTTAAAAGATAATACAATCATAAAAAATATAAGTTTTAATTATTCCCGAACCGAAAGTGATTTGCGTTTGGATAATTCAAATTTATTGGAATCTTACGAAAACGGTAATTCAATTGAATCTGTTTTTGATGCTTTGCAAACCAACCGAACCGACAATACGATTTGGAAATGGTTTGTGATCCTTGCGTTATTATTTGTGGTACTGGAAATACTCATTCAAAAATTTGTGAAATGAATTTAATCATTCGAAATGCAACTGTTGTCGACCCAAACGGTGTGCATCACAACCAAAAAACTGACCTGAAAATTGTGGGTAAAACCATTGCAAAAATTGGTTTAAACTTGCCTTCCGAAAAAGATTTTGAAGAAATTAGTTTAGAAAATCTTCATATTTCCAATGGATGGTTTGAGAGTTCAGTTTCCCTCGGCGAACCTGGTTTTGAAGACCGTGAAACCATTGCCAACGGATTATCGGTGGCGGCAAAAAGCGGTTTTACAACTATTGCTTTGCAACCCAACTCGTTTCCGGTGATTGATAATCAGTCGCAAGTTCGATTTGTAAAGGAAAAAGCCAGAGATAACGCAGTAAATTTATTTCCAATTGGAGCGTTAACCAAAGGTTCGGAAGGAAATGATTTGGCTGAATTATTTGATATGAAAAATGCCGGAGCAGTTGCTTTTGGCGATTACGGGAAAAATATAACCAATGCGAATTTACTCAAGATCGGATTGCAATATGTGCAAGATTTTGATGGATTAGTCATTGCTTTTTCACAAGATGAAAAAATAAAAGGAAACGGCGTGGCTCATGAAGGCATTGTTTCTACCCGATTGGGATTAAAAGGAATTCCATCGTTAGCAGAAGAATTAGTAATTGCAAGAAACTTATTTTTATTAGAATACACCGGTGGAAAATTGCATATTCCGACAATTTCTACAGCAAAATCGGTAGAATTAATCAAAGACGCAAAAGCAAAAGGTTTACACGTTTCGTGCAGTGTAGCGGTTCATCATTTGGTTTTAACAGATGAAAAATTAAGGGAATTTGATACACGTTTGAAAGTGAGTCCACCCTTGCGAGATGAAAAAACCAGAAAAGCATTAGTAAAAGGTGTTTTAGATGGAACGATTGATATGATTACTTCCGATCATAATCCGATTGACATTGAGCATAAAAAAATGGAATTTGATTTGGCCAAAAACGGAACCATTGGCTTAGAAAGTGCTTTTGGAGCTTTATTAAATGTACTTCCTTTGGATGTGATTATTTCTAATTTAACGAATGGAAAGGCAACTTTCGGTATTGAAAATTCAGCAATTAAAGAAGGTGCAGCCGCTGATTTAACTTTCTTCAACCCTAATTTAGAATGGACTTTTGGAAAGGAAAACATTCTCTCTAAATCAAAAAATTCAGCATTTTTAGGCGAAAAAATGATTGGAAAAGTATACGGAATTTATAATAATGGAAAATTAGTTTTAGAATAATGGAACAAAATAAAAATGCAGCAATTGTAGCTTACTTAACGATTATTGGATCTGTAATCGCTATTTTTATGAATAGTGAAAATAAAAGTTCGTTTGCAAGTTTTCACATCAGACAAGCATTGGGAATCTTTTTGACCTTTTTTGCTTTAGGATATCCTATCGGTTATTTTGATAGTTGGATGATATCCTCGGCTTTTTACATTTTCTTTTTTATTTTATGGATTTTTGGATTCATGGGAGCATTGAATAATGAAGAGAAAAAAGTTCCTTTGTTGGGTGATTTTTACCAAAATATATTTAAAAGCCTATAATTATGTCGTTACAGTATTTAATTCGAGAGCCAAAAACAATTCAAGAAAAAAATCCCTTATTACTTTTATTGCACGGTTATGGCAGTAATAAAGAAGATTTATTTTCATTTGCATCAGAACTTCCGGAGGAATATTATGTGATTTCGGTACAAGCTCCGCATGATTTAATGTACGGAAGCTATGCTTGGTATGCTATCAATTTTGATGCAGACGATACTAAGTTTTCCGATATAAATCAAGCCAAACAATCGAGAGATTTAATCGTTGATTTTATAGATGAATTAGTTGCAAAATATCAAATTGATAAGGAGAAAATCACCTTAATCGGATTCAGTCAAGGAGCGATTTTGAGTTATGCCATTGGCCTCTCCTATCCTGAAAAAATTTCACAAATTGTAGCGATGAGTGGTTATTTAAATACCGAAATGGCGAAAGAGAATTTTGAGCAAAATGATTTTTCAAGCTTAAAAATATTTGCTTCACACGGAACGGTTGATCAGGTTATTCCTGTTGATTGGGCAAGAAAAAGTAGTCCGGCTTTAGAAAAATTAGGAATTGAATTTGTGTATAAAGAATATCCGGTTGGTCACGGTGTTGCTCCGCAAAATTTTTATGATTTTAGAAAATGGCTGGAAGAAAATAAGTAAATTAATCTTCTATTTTATCGCTTCCGGTGATTTTTGGTCCCACACCACCATCGCCGGCAAATAAAATTTCTTCTCCTTTTTTAAGCACAAATCCTTTCCAAGGAATGAGTTGCCAATCATCAAATTTCCATGGTTGGCCTTCTGAAGGACGTATTAAAATAATAGATTTCACTTGATTAGGTAAAAATATTTCGGCTTCATTTCCTCCATCTTCACCAAAAACAATGTAAGCATTTTTAGTTTCATCCTCATTATTTTGATTATCCTGCGGATAAAGTGTAATGGCAGATTCGTATATTTTTATACATTCTTTATTCAAAGTTGACCAAAAATAACCCGCTCCGTCCAAACAACCATTTTCATCTTTGTCGGCACTGGCAATAGTATCTAACAGTGCTTGCTTTTTAACCAATTCAGGTTCTACATCCTGATCAAATTTTTTGCAGGAAACAAAACTCAAAACCAATACAGCTAAAAGCAAACTATTTTTCATACCAAAAAAATTAAGGACTTAAATATACAAAAGTTTACTGTTTTGGATATAATGTAGATTGAATTATTTTAAAATTGATTGTTTCGTCTTCTTCAATGAAATACTGTAACAATACTTCGCCCCATAAATCACCATTACTGAAGTCTGCAATAATCCAGCGATGATTGAGAACTTCTATTTTATTGATAATAAACTTTCTATCATCAATTTTCCCAAAATCAACCATCGGATTACCCTCTGGATTATCATTCAAATCCATTAAATTGGCTTCAATTTTTGGAATTAATTTTTCAATAGAATAATCTTCAAGATAATTCTGGGCATGATCATTATTTCGCAACGTAAAATAATTGGCATCAAACAATTTATTACTTAAAGTTTGAATAGTATCATTCATTTTAGTCTTCAGACTTTCAAAACGTTCGGCTTCAAATTTAACTTTTTTACTATAATACATATACGTGAAAATCGTCATTAAAACACTGACAATGAACAAATAAAGAAATAATGATTTTTTCATTTTATTAAATTGAAATTTCTAAGTTATCGTATGCTAGATAAACGTTTTTTGGTAATTTTTGTTGTACTTCCTCGTGAAATCCAAGCAGATGACTAATATGCGTTAAATAGCTTTTTTTTGGATTGACCAAAGCTATGAAATTTAATGCTTCTTCCAAATTAAAATGTGTGTTGTGCGGTTCTTCACGCAACGCATTGACAACCAGCACATCTAAATTCCTAAGTTTTTCAATTTCATTTTCTGAAATGGTTTTCACATCCGTTAAATAGGCAAAATTATCAATTCGATAACCAAAAACCTGAAGATTGCCGTGCATCACTTCTATTGGAATAATCTTTTGATTTCTGATACTAAAATTTTGATTTGAAATTACTTCATGAACCGCTACTGATGGAGCTCCGGGATATTTATTTTCAATTTCAAAAATGTAATCAAACCGTTTTTTTAAATTTTGAATTACTCTTTGATGGGCATAAATTGGAATATCACCTTGCTTGAAAAAAAATGGTCTGATGTCATCTAATCCTGCAGTATGATCGGCATGTTCGTGCGTAAAAAGAATAGCATCTAACTTCGTACAACCGGATGTTAACATCTGTTGTCTAAAGTCAGGTCCGCAATCAATCACAAATGAATAGTCTTTGTGGTGAATCCAAACTGAAACTCGCAAACGTTTGTCTTTTGAATCGGAACTTTTGCAAACAGAATGATTACTCCCGATTACCGGAATACCTTGAGATGTGCCCGTGCCTAAAAAATAAACCTTCAAGACGTTAAATTTTCACAAAAATAGCACTATTTATCTTTTATTACGGTATGATATTTGTTAACTTTGCATTGTATTACCTATGAAAATGGAAAGACTAGCAATGGAAATAAAACTTAAGGGAGATAGAGCAATTGAACAAATCCCTTCAATTAAAGACAAAGCTCTTAGAATCAATCTTAACGAAAATATATACGGAACTTTTGCGGAAATTGGTGCAGGACAGGAAACTGTTCGTCACTTTTTTAGATCGGGCGGTTCATCCGGAACGATTGCAAAAGCGATGTCTGCTTACGATAAAGACTTTAGTGACGCCATATACGGCGTTGAAAAAGACGGTCGTTATGTTACAGAAAGTCGCCTAAAAAAGATGCTTTCACACGAAGTAGATTTAATTGAAAAACGTTTGGATCGGGTTAAACATCCTAATAAAATGTTCTTCAGTTATGCAAACACAGTAGCAACAATTGATTTTGCGAAACAGTTTAAAGGTCATGGTTGGGTTGGAATTAAATACCAAATTGAACCGGACGAAGATTATAATGAAATAATTCTTCACATCAGATTTAAAGAAAATGATGCTCGTTTACAACAAGAAACGCTAGGTATTCTTGGGGTAAACTTAATTTATGGTGCTTATTACAAGTACAATGATCCCAAAAAATTATTGCGTTATTTGTATGATCATTTAGATAAAGATCAGCTAGAAATTGATACAATTAACTTTTCCGGTCCGCGATTTGCAAACGTTGATAACCGATTAATGAGTTTGCAATTGGTTAAAAATGGAATGACCGATGCCGTGATGTTTGGCCCAGATGGAAATAATATTTTACCTGCTTCGATTTTATATAAAAAAAATATTTTAGCACTTCGTGGAAGTTTTCGCCCGGTAACGCGTGTGAATATGGATATGTATGAAAAATCGCTTGAAATGTTTTTATGTGAAAACAAAGTGGAAGCCGATAATACATTAGTTATTTTTGAAATTACACTTTCCAATTTACGTTCGGAAGGTGAAATTGATGAACGTGATTTTATGGATCGTGCCGAATTACTTTGTTCGCTTGGACAATATGTAATGATTTCAAACTTCCAGGAATATTATCGTGTGGTGGAATATTTCTCTAATTACACCAAAGCAAGAATGGGATTAGCGATGGGAGTCAACAATTTAGTTGATATTTTTGACGAAAAATATTACCGCCATTTAAGTGGTGGAATTCTAGAAGCGTTTGGTAAATTATTCTATCGCGATTTAAAAGTTTTCCTTTATCCGATGAAAGATGAAAATGGCGAAATTGTTAATTCTGAAAACTTAAAAGTGCATCCGAGAATGAAAGAATTGTACAAATTCTTTAAATTCAATGGCAAAGTGGTGGATATTGAAATTGCTAACCAAAACAATTTAGAAATTTACTCTCGCCATGTATTGAAAATGATCGCCAAAGGAACCGAAGGTTGGGAAGAAATGCTACCAAAAGGTGTTGCCGAAATAATTAAAAAGGATAAATTATTTGGTTACGATTCTAAACCAAGAATTGAGGAGCCAACTAATTAGGAGATAAAAAGCCACGAATTCCACTAATTTACACGAATTAATTTGTGTAAATTAGTGGAATTCGTGGCTTAAATTACTTAACTGCTTTTATCCTAAAATTTGTTCTGCGTGGGCTTTGGTTTTTACTGAAGTGATAACCTCATCAATAATTCCGTTTTCGTTGATTACAAATGTGGTGCGATGAATTCCGTCGTATTCTTTTCCCATAAATTTTTTTGGCCCCCAAACGCCAAAGGCTTGAATGACTGCTTTATCTTCATCGGCTAAAAGTGGAAATGGAAATTCATATTTGTTTTTGAAATTTGATTGAGCTTTGGCATTGTCTGCACTGACACCTAAAAGTGCATAATTATTGGATTCGAAACGGCCAAAATTGTCCCGTAAATCGCAAGCTTCGGCTGTACAGCCCGGCGTGTTGGCTTTTGGATAGAAGAAAACCACTAATTTTTTTCCTTTGTAATCGGATAAGGTGTGAACTTTTCCGTCTTGGTCTTTTGCTGAAAAATTGGGTGCTTTGTCGCCTTTTTCTAATGTTGTCATATGTTGGATTTTTAAATTTCTTACTTTTTCTTTGTAAATTCTAAATTCTAAATTCTAAATTCTCATTTCTAACTTCTGCTCACCTGCCCCAGATTGAAGTGGAAAGCTTTTATTGAAGAAAGCTAGTTTTTGTAAGGCTAAAAAAGCGACCACCGGAAGCTCTTTTTGGACTTAACAAAAACAGCTTTGTGAAATAAAACTTGGAACGGAAAGCTGGATTAGGCACATAAAAATTAATAGTATAAATTTACAATCATAAAATTACGAAAATGACGAAGAAAGACCGTGCAACGTTTGTTATAAATAAGTTAAATGAATTATATCCGACAATTCCGGTGCCATTGGACCACAAAGATCCGTACACTTTGTTAATTGCTGTGTTGCTTTCGGCTCAATGCACTGATGTCCGAGTGAATCAAATTACGCCACTTTTGTTTGCCAAAGCCGATAATCCGTATGATATGGTGAAAATGAGTGTGGAAGAAATTAAGGAAATCATTCGTCCGTGCGGACTTTCGCCAATGAAATCGAAGGGAATTTATGGTTTGTCTGAAATTTTGATTCAGAAACACAATGGTTTGGTTCCGCAAAGTTTTGAAGCGTTGGAAGAACTTCCTGCTGTAGGTCACAAAACGGCGAGTGTAGTGATGAGTCAGGCGTTTGGTGTTCCGGCTTTTCCGGTGGATACGCACATTCACCGATTGATGTATCGTTGGAATTTATCGGATGGGAAAAATGTAGTGCAAACTGAAAAAGATGCGAAAGCGATTTTTCCGAGAGAATTGTGGAATGATTTGCACCTTCAAATTATTTGGTACGGACGAGAATATTCGCCGGCTCGTGGCTGGAATTTGGAGAAAGATGTGATTACGAGAACGATTGGAAGGAAGTCGGTTTTGAAGGAGTTTGAGAAAGTAAGAAAGTTATAGGTTTTCTAATTTTTTCATTAAATCGTCTTTGCGTCTAACAGAAACCTCAACCACTGAATTGTCTAATAAATGAACATACCCGCCTTTACCTTTGTCGTAACTTTTCATGTAGTCTAGGTTAATGAGGTGAGAATTGTGTATTCTGAAAAAGTTAAACGGAGATAACAATTGTTCAAATTCTTTTAATGTTTTTGAAACTAAAATTGGTTTTGCTTTGTTGAGAAATAAAGTTGTGTAATTAATATCACTTTCACAGCGAATAATATCGCTGATAGATATCAAAAGAGTTTCTGTTTGAGTATGAATTGTAATTTTTTTATTCTGTCGTTTTAAATGAGAAAAATTTTCTAATAATTCCTGATAATTTTCAGAAGAACCACTTTTGTCGTTTTTTTTATTTTTCCATTTTTCTACAGCAGCGATTAAATCATCCGGATCTACAGGTTTAAGTAAATATTCAAAAGCACTAAATTTGATTGCTTTTAAAGCATAATGTTCAAATGCGGTAGTAAAAATGACTTCAAAATTTATACTTCCTAATTTTTCCAATAAATCAAAACCGGTAGAAGTATTAATTTGAATGTCTAAAAAAAGTATATCAGGCTGCACTTTTTGCAAAAAAACATAAGCTTCTTCGATAGAATTAAAAACCCTTAACACCAAAATATCAGGTAAATAATCTTCAAAAAGTTTTTGAAGTCGATCTTGACAATGTTTTTCATCATCAACAATTACAACATTTATCATATTAATCGGGTTTAATTTCTAATGGCAGTTTTACTTCTACTTTTGTTCCTTTGTCTAAATCAATTAAATTAACTTGAGCATTAGTGTTTTTAATATTGTTCAGAATGGCGAGTCTTTCTTTTGTAATACTCATTCCATACGATTTATAATTTGACTTTTCTTTTGTTTTTCTGCCGATTCCATCATCTTCAATAATACAATTGAGCATCTTATTTTCTTCTGCAATTTCAATG
The DNA here is from genome assembly GCF_057652995.1 of Flavobacterium sp. T50_26. Lineage (NCBI taxonomy): Bacteria > Pseudomonadati > Bacteroidota > Flavobacteriia > Flavobacteriales > Flavobacteriaceae > Flavobacterium > Flavobacterium sp. T50_26. Next base: position 109,109 of record NZ_JBYFCC010000007.1, on the reverse strand, counting down.
ATTATTTTTCCTTCACCATTTTTTTCTGCCAAACCATGCCAAATACTATTTTCTACAAATGGCTGAAGAATTAACGGAGGAATATAAGTTTCACGAATATTAATTTTAGGGTCAATTTTAAATTCATACGAAAATTTATGGTTTAATCGCATGGCTTCCAATTGCATATACATTTCTAGCATTTTCAATTCTTCTTCTACTGTAATTTCTTTTTCTTCAGAATTTTCTAAAATGCCACGCATGAGTTTAGCAAATTTAGCTAAATAATAATCTGCTGATTTACTGTCGTTTTTTTGGATATAATCACTAATCGAATTAAGCGAATTAAAAATAAAATGAGGGTTCATTTGCAAGCGTAAAGCCTTCAATTCGGTATCACTGATTTGAGCTTTAAATAGAATTTCTTTTTGTTTTTCCTTAAAAACTTGTCTTTTTCTAAAACCAATTAAGAGAAATATACCTGACAATAGAACCACACTACTTGTTCCTATAGTTGCATACTTAATAATTTTCTGTCGGTTGATTTCAGCTTCATTCAAAATACGCTCCTTATCCATTTGATAAGCATGCTCTTTTGTTAATAATTCTTCTTTCTTTTCAAAATCAGTTAAGCTGTCTTTTAATTTTACAAATTCTTTAAATTCTTTTAGTGATAAGTTTGTATTGCCTTGCTTTTCATAGATTTTAGCTAAAATTTCTCTTGCATACATTTCTGTTTCTTTATCTTGATTTTCTAAAGTATAATTTAAAATGGGCAACATATATGATAGAGAGATCGTAAACTTTTCTGTTGGGTTAATATTTTCATTTTTTAACAATTCATCCGGAGCTTCCAAAATAGCTTCTACAAAGTACATTTTTGAAACATACTCAGAATCTACATCTTGAATTGAGATGTAATAATCCATAGATTCTTTTAATTGGGGAAGTGAAATATCAAATTTCTTTTGAGCATTATGAATTATTGCAATATTTGTAAGTAAATTATATTTATACCAATCTACCTTAATCTCTGTTGCAATTTGGAGTCCTTTTTCATAGAGTAACAGTGCTCCTACTAAATCGTTATTTTGATCTTTTGCCGCACCATAATTTGTATAAACATTAATTATTCCTTGTTTATAATTTATAGAAGAATATATTTTAATTGCCTTTTCATAATATTCATATGCTTTAACATGTTGACTGTTCCGTTTATAAACTAAAGCAATATTTTCATAAGCATTACCAATTAATTTTTTGTCCTTACTTTTTTCTGCAATCTTTAAAGATTTAAGATAATATTCTAATGCCTTTTGATATTCATTTAATCTAAAATAACACACCCCTATTGTATTAAGTACATTAATACAGTTGGGTTCCATTTTAAGTTCAGTAAAAATTCTGTAACCTCTTTTCTCTAATTCAATTGCTTCTAACTCTCTATTATGTGTTGAATAAATTATAGCCAAATTATGCAATGAAAACGCTTGTAACTCTTTATCTTGAATTTCCTCAGCAATTTTTAATGCCTTTTTATAGGTTTCAATTGCTTCATCTGATTTTCTAATTTCATATAAATTTAAACCTTTAATCAAATTTACTTTTGCTAAATACTTCTTATCTTTCAGCTTAATCGCTATTGTGTTGGCACTATCTGCATATTTCAATCCTACTTCTGGGTCTTCAAAAGCACTACTTTTTGAAACAATTAAGTATAACTTTAACCGTGTTTCATCCACCTTTTTATACTTTTTTAATTCTTGTAATGCCGAGTCTTTTTGAGTTAATTGTCCAAAAACAGGGAAACTAAAAATCCAAATGAAAAAACATAAATATTTGCTCATAAATTAATCAATGTTTGAATATCAAATATAATTAATAAAAATTAACAAAATATAACAAATAATCAACAAACTACTACAAATAATAATTAGTTGTTTTTCAGTTTCATAATTAATGATAAAATTGTTGTTGTAATCCTTGAAAAATTGAAAATAATTAATCTAAATACTTATCATGTAATTTTCCACTTGTTGGGAATATTACTTTTTTTATTTCCGTTTTTCTCCATTTCAAATGTCTATTCAGTCTCAACAATAACAATAAATGGGTTTGAAATGATTTCAGGAACAGTTAAACTTTTTTCAACAGAAATAAAACCAATAAAAATTAATGCTGAACCAATTTTACGGATTAATCTAATTTTATTATTAATAGGTATTCTTGTTAATTCCTTGAGTAGAACATCATTTCAAACATTAAATTTTTTCAATTCGGTTTTAGGAATTGTTTGTCTTATCATTCTTAAACATAAACTTGAGTTTGAATATTCTATTCCATCAAACGAATGGACAACTATTGAATGTAAATTTTCTTTTTGGCTACTACTAATAGATTGTTGCATCATTTGTTTATTATCCTTAACAAAAAAGCCAACCGAAAAAAATAAAAATGATTCAAAGCCATCCATCCATATCAACATTTATACACAAACGGAACGAATAATAAATAAAGAGTAACAATTAATCAATAGCTATTTTACCAATAAAATTTAAGAAATAAGTTTGATTAAAATGTTAAAAAATGAAAAAAACGATACTTATATACTTTTTACTTATTGCAATGTTAAGCTGCAAAAATGTATCTGAAAAGAAAGAGACGAAAACAAGTGATTCTGAAAAAGCAATTGAATTTTATGATTTATTAAAAGAGTTAATCCCTAATGAATCAAAAAAAGAAGCTATAGTAAATTGGGATTTACAAATAGAAATGATTGAATGGTCGTTTCCTTCACCACCATTTGATGGTGTAATTTATTCAAATTCTGCAGAAACCACTGTTAGCTTAAACGATTCTAAAAATCCTGTTAACTGTTTCCTATTATTTAACGGTAGAACAATAGATGGATATGATGAAATTCAAATTACGGTAAATGAACCAGAAAATTATAAACTGGAAAATATACTTGTTAATACTTCACTAACCTCAATTAAATTATTGAAAGAGGAAAAAGAAGGGTTTCCATATTATGAATATGAATTGAGACTACCTAATAAAAGACCGATTTGGCTAATCATTATGCGTGATTTAGAGGGACAAATCAACATGTATGAAGAAAATGAATCAACTATAACAATAGTTTGCTTATTTAACAAAATTGAATATGAAAGAAGAACCAAAGACTAAATAATAAAATATCAACTAAAACAAAACATTATGAAAACATTAAAAGTTATTTTTCTGCTAATTATTTCTTTAACAAGCTTTGAATCAGCAATGGCTCAAAAGAAAGAAAAAAACAAAAACAAAATTACGTTTGAAGATATTCAAGCTATTTGTCCTAAAACACCAGTAAACAAAAGAGTTAGATTATCTGTTTCTTCTTTTAAATCCGCCACGTCTAGTGCTTCTGCAAAGTTTGGTGATGAACTATCACACATGCTAACCAATGCATTACAAAATGTGAATTGTTACAACGTATTACTAAGTCAAAAAGACATTGAAGAATTAACCAATGAAATTGAATTCGCTCAATCAGGAAATGTAAAACAAGGAAAAGGACCAAAAACAGGACAAATGCAAGGTGCTCAAGTGATTGTAATGGGCAAAATTACAGAATATGCCGATGGAGGTCAAAATGTTAATGTGGGAGGATTAAAATTTGGAGGAAATAAAGCTAAAATTGGATTTATTATTCAACTCATAAATGCTGAAACAAGAGAAATTATTGATTCAAAATCAATCAATGTTGAGGGAAGTGCAGGTGGCTTTTCTGGGTTTAGTGTATTAGGAACTGGTGTGGTTGGTTCACAAACTATAGCCAATGGAAACAAAGCTGTAGCAGATGCCATGGAAAAAGGGATAATTGAAGCTGTACAATTTATATCGCTTGCAAAAGATGATTTGCCGTTTCCTGAAGCTCAAAATTCTGGTCCAAAAATATTTTCAAAAGCCAATTGTGGATTATTGAATAAACCTTATGTACCAAAAATCATGGTTATTCTTCCTGAATTTCATATTACTCAACGTATTCCAGATCCTGCTGCTGAAACTGAAATAAATCGTAAACTAATTGAAGCTGGTTTTCCTGTTGTTGATCCTGCCATGTTTGCAACAAAAGAAAATGAAGTAGCTTTTATCAATGCAGCAAAAAATCCAATGGCAGCTATTTCTATGGGTAAAGAATTTGGAGCAGATATTGTAATTTATGGTGAAGCCTTTAGCCAACGAACAGGAACACAAGGAAAACAAGTTACTTGCCGAGCTAGAGTTGAAGTTAAAGCCGTTCGCACAGATAATTCTACTATTGTTGCCGCTCATGGTTTAGAAGCAGGAGCTTTGGATAATGCAGAATTTGTAGCAGCTAAATCAGCTCTAAGAAGTGCCGGAGAATTAGTGGCTGACTATCTGTTAGAACAATTTTGCTCAAAAGACCTTGAATTCGAGAAATCGAAAGGTAAGAAGAAATAAAAACAATTTGACTTAAAATAACTTAAAAAAAGATTATTATGTATTGTAGAAATTGTTCAAACGAAGTACACGAAAAAGCAATAGCTTGTCCAAAATGTGGGGTCAACCCTCATTCTGAAAAAAATTATTGTTTCGGTTGTGGTACTTCAACAAAAGAAAATCAAGTAATGTGCATTGAGTGTGGTATTTCATTTGCACAACAGTCGCAAATTGGAAATGACAATGGAAAAACCGTTGCCTTAATTGCTCATTTTTTCTGGATTGGATGGATTATAGCCCTCGTTTTACACAACCAAAACAAATCTGAATTTGGATCATTTTATCTACGCCAAACCCTTGGTTTGAATTTGATTGTCTTATTTACTTTTTTCATACCATTCTTAAATATCTTGATTGGTATGATTGTATTTATTTTTTGGATAATTAGTTTAATCAGAAGTTTAAATAATGCCACAAATCCAGTACTTCTTTTAGGCTCATCTTTCCAAAATTGGTTCAAAACAATATAATTAAAATCTATAAATCATGAAAAACAAAAACTTATTTAAAACTGTTGCAATAGCATACCTATTGCTACTATTTACAACAATGAACGCCAGAGTTTGGCGGGTGAATAATAATGCTACTTACAATCAATGGACAGGCGAACAGGTTTTTTCCAATTTGCAGACTGCTATAAGCAGTAATCTAGTTTTAAATGGTGATATACTATATTTAGAAGCATCGGGAATAAGTTATGGAACGGCAACAATTACAAACAAAGCGTTAACCATAATTGGCACTGGATATTTTTTAGATGATAATCCGCAGCTTCAAAACAACCACACAACAGCTAAAATTAACCAGTTAACATTTGGAGCAGGTTCGAGCGGTTCTTCGATTTACGGGATAGAATTTGTTAATGCAGATAGAGATATATTCTTTTCAGTCAATACCTTATCCAATATTACCATAAGCCGATGTAAATTTCATAACGGCATTGATATAGATGGAGGAAGTAATTATAGTAATATATTGATTTCTAAAAACTATTTTGATGCTAATTTTACTGTAGATGTAACTTCAGGAGGAACAATTTCAAATATGACTATTACCAATAATTATTTTGGAGGTAATATTACATTAAGAAGCACTACAGTGGCAACAATTTCTCATAATGTCATTCGTGGTGTAGTAAGTATTTATGGTAATCCTTTCTACAATAATATTTTGTTGACAACTTCAGCATCTGTAACACAAAACAATAATTCTTCTGACAATGTTTATAACAATATTTTCAGAATTACGCAACCTGCTTGGCTCAATAATGCTGGAAATAACACTTTTGGCGTAACCGAAGCGTATCTTTTTAACAACATTAACGATACTGAAGAAAAAAAATATATTTTAAAAGCACAAGGACTTTGCCCTGAATGTTATCAGGGGTATCCGTCAAATGTACAAATAGGCATGTATGGCGGAAACGACACATATATATTGAGCGGTATTCCTGCAATACCTGCCATATACACCTTGAACGCTTCTGCCAATGCACCACAAAACGGTACATTAAACGTTATAATTAGCACTAGAAGTAATAATTAAAAAATAAAAAACATGAAAAAATTATATACTTTTTTACTGTTTTGTCTAGCATTTACTTCTTTCTCACAAAATATCACTCAAATGGAATATTTTTTTGATAATGATCCGGGGTTTGGTAATGCTACACCAATTTTAGGTTTTAACAATCAACCAGATGTTATTAACTTCAGTTTTACGATTCCAAATACCTTTACAAATGGAATTCACACTGTCGGTTACCGAACCAAAGATGCTTTAAACAGATGGAGTCATACCAATTTCAGCACATTTTATGTACTTGAAAATAATGTTTTATATGATATTGTTGAATTAGAGTATTTTTGGGATGAAGATGCTGGCTTTGGTAATAATACAGTTGTGGCTGTTTCTAATCCAACGAATAATCTATTTAACTATCCGTTTGATGTAAACGTGCCTGCAAACCTATCAATTGGAGATCATAAACTTTTCATTCGTTCAAAAGATAGTAATGGAACCTTTAGTCACACAAATTATGTTAATGTTGAAGTTGAACCAACTGTAGGTTTATCAGAAATTGAAAAATTAGGAATACAACTTTATCCAAACCCTGTTAACGATTTTCTTACTATAAAATTAATGGATAATGAACCTTTTCGTTTACTAATCTACGACTTAAATGGAAAATTAGTTACCGATAAAGTTATTAATTTCTCAACTCAAATCGATTTAAGCTATCTAAGTACCGGAATTTACAACACTCTCATTTGGAAGGAAGTAAATAAAATTCAAAATTTTAAATTAATAAAAAATTAACTATCTTTAAACAACTAAAAAACAATTTATTAATCAATTCTATTACTTATGAGAAAATTTTTTTGCACTATTATTGTTATTTTTATTTTTTCAGCTAACGGTACATCACAAACATTTCAACAAGGTGACAATGTAATTAACGTTGGAATTGGATTAGGCAGTGCTTTAGATGCCGGTAACGGTAAACCCAACATCGGTTTTAATGCTTCCTATGAAAGAGGTATTTGGGAAGCCGGCCCCGGATTAGTTAGCTTAGGAGGTTATGCAGGTAGAGTTAGCTTTAAAGATGATGGGCCTGGCTATGAACAAAAATGGAATTACACCGTAATTGGTGTTAGAGGTGCATGGCATTATACTGAACTAAATCATGAAAAATTTGATGTTTATGCTGGTGTTATGGCCAGTTATAATATTGTTGATTACTCTTATGAAAGCTCAGGATTTAGTGCAACAAGTGATTCATACAGCAATAGCTTAGGTGGTTCTGTATTTGCGGGAGGTAGATATTACTTCACAAACAACATTGCTGCTTTTGTGGAAATTGGCTATGGTGCAACATTTTTCAATGCCGGAATCGCTTTCAAATTTTAAAAAAATACCTTTAAAAAAAAACATCCCGACTCTAATCGGGATGTTCCTTTTAATTAGCGATTGTTTCAAAAGACATATTACCTACTTTAACAATGCTCAGTGCCTTGGAGTAGTTGAGCAAAAAACGTATAGTTTCTTTTTTAGGTAACATCTTTGGAGTCGCTAACTTTTTTCTAGTGTAAAGTTTTGCCATAGATAAAATATGTTTGTTTATATCTACAACGAAAGACTTCTCCAAATATTGTTTAATTGGTTAAAATTATTTGATTTTTTTCAATTACTTTTCGAAGGTTCATTAAAGCATATCGCATTCTTCCTAAAGCAGTGTTAATGCTAACTCCGGTTAAATCGGCGATTTCTTTGAAACTCATATCTTGATACATTCGCATTACCAATACTTCTTTTTGATCGGCTGGCAATTCTTCTAAAAGTCGTTGCAAATCATTTTCAACTTGATCAGTAATCATTCTGCCTTCTACATTCATCGAATCATCAGACATATACGAAAAGATAGAATATTCTTCTGTTTCGCGTTGCATTGGCATCTTTTTGTTTCTTCGGAAATGATCGACAACTAAATTATGAGCAATTCGCATTACCCACGGTAAAAACTTACCTTCTTCGTTATATGAATTTGATTTTAAAGTTTTTATTACTTTAATGAAAGTATCTTGAAAAACATCATCAGTTACATCGCGATCTGCAATTTTGGAATAGATAAATCCATAAATTTTAGATTGATGTCTTTCTATAAGAATAGCCAACGATTGCTCATCACCAGCAATGTAATTCTTAACCAATAAAGCGTCTGGGAGTTGATTAACAGTAGCCATAGTAATACCTTTTTAATTTCGTGTTTTGAACTAAATTTTCTAAAAAAGTATTTTTTTCCTATAAGCAATTGTTAAATAAAGATTAATTATTAGCCAAATGTAACACAATTTTATTTGAACAAACAAATTTTAATTGAAATTTTAACATTCAAAATGCAATAAATGTGGAAAACCATAATGAATTAGTTATATTTTGCATAAAAAAGTTGTTTTTCACACCTGACAGGTTTCAAAAACCTGTCAGGTGTAACATTCCCTTAAATTCAATTCTCAATTCCATAAAAAATAGAAATTCCCAACCTTTTAATTGAAATTTCAAATCACTATCTTTGCGATTCTTTCAACTTTGCTATGACACCAGAAGAATTTGCCCTACTCGAACCAAAGAAAAATATCCTGATTAAAGGAGCACAACTCCACAATCTTAAAAATATTGATGTAGCGATTCCGCGAAATAAATTAGTGGTAATTACCGGACTTTCGGGTTCCGGAAAATCGAGTTTGGCTTTTGATACATTGTATGCCGAAGGACAACGCCGTTATGTGGAAAGCTTGTCGTCGTATGCTCGTCAATTCTTAGGAAGATTAGACAAGCCAAAAGTGGAGTATATTAAAGGTATTGCTCCGGCAATCGCCATCGAGCAAAAAGTAAATACGACCAATGCTCGTTCAACCGTTGGTACCTCAACTGAAATATATGATTATCTGAAATTGCTTTTTGCTCGTATTGGAAAAACCTTTTCACCGGTTTCCGGTCAAGAGGTAAAAAAGCAAAGTGTTTCGGATGTCGTGAAAATCATTACTTCGTTTGAACCCGAAAGTAAATGGCTCCTCCTCGCTCCTATTCATTTGGAAGAAGGCAGAGCATTGGAAGACAAATTAAAAGTATTACTTCAACAAGGTTTTATTCGGATTTTGGTTGATAACGAAATGATTCGTTTGGATGAATTAGAACAACATTCATTAGATAATAAAGATATTCTGTTAATCGTAGATCGTATTGTGGTGAAAGACGATGAAGAGTTCTTAAATCGTTTAGCCGACGCTGTGCAAACTGCTTTTTATGAAGGAAAAGGCGAATGTTATGTGCAAGAAGTAACGACTCAGAAAAGACTCGAATTCAGCACCAATTTTCAATTAGATGGTATCACTTTTTTAGAACCAAACGTGCATTTGTTTAGTTTTAATAATCCGTACGGAGCTTGTCCTACTTGCGAAGGTTACGGAAACATCATTGGAATTGATGAAGAATTGGTGGTCCCGAACACCGCTTTATCTGTGTATGAAAATGCAATTTTCCCTTGGAGAGGCGAAAGTATGGGATGGTACCGCGATCAATTGGTGAACAATGCATACAAATTTGATTTCCCGATTCATAAACCGTATTTTCAATTGACTGAGGAACAAAAACAGTTGATTTGGAACGGAAATAAATACTTTACCGGACTGCACGATTTCTTCAAAGAATTAGAAGAGAAAAATTATAAAATTCAAAACCGTGTAATGCTTTCTCGTTACCGAGGAAAAACAAAATGTCCGACTTGTAAAGGAAAACGGTTACGAGTGGAAACCAATTATATTAAAGTAGGCAACAAAACCGTTTCGGAATTAGTTGATTTGCCAATCAAAAATCTAATTGTCTTTTTTCAACAATTAGAACTATCTGAATACGATCAAAAAGTTGCAAAACGATTGTTGATTGAAATTAATAACCGACTTAAATTTTTGGATGAAGTTGGATTGAGTTATCTAACGTTAAACAGAAATTCCGCTTCCCTTTCCGGTGGCGAATCGCAACGCATCAATTTAGCAACTTCGTTAGGAAGCAGTTTGGTTGGTTCGATGTACATTTTAGATGAACCCAGCATCGGATTGCATCCAAAAGATACTGAACGATTAATCGAAGTATTAAAAAACCTTCGAAACCTAGGTAATACAGTAATCGTTGTTGAACACGACGAAGACATTATGAAAGCCGCAGACCGCATCATCGACATAGGTCCCGAAGCCGGAACACACGGTGGTCATTTAATTGCCGAAGGAGATTTTAGCGAAATTCTAAAAGCCGATTCATTAACTGCAAAATATTTAAACGGTGAATTAGAAATTGAAGTTCCTAAAAAGAGACGAAAATTCAAGAATCATATCGAAATTATCGGAGCTCGCGAAAACAATTTAAAAAACATCGACGTCTACTTTCCTTTGGATTGTTTAACCGTGATTACCGGCGTTTCCGGAAGCGGAAAAAGTACTTTGGTCAAAAAAATATTATTTCCTGCTTTACAAAAGAAATTAGAAGGTGTAAGCGATAAAGCCGGACAATTCACTGAATTACGAGGTAATTTCTCGCATATCAAACACATTGAATATGTAGATCAAAATCCGATTGGAAGAAGTTCTCGTTCAAATCCGGTGACGTATATTAAGGCCTACGATGATATTCGGGATTTGTTTACGAAACAAAAACTATCCAAAATTCGAGGTTATTTACCAAAACATTTTTCGTTTAATGTGGATGGTGGTCGATGTGAAACCTGCAAAGGCGATGGCGAAGTAACCATTGAAATGCAATTTATGGCCGACGTGCATTTGGAATGTGAAACCTGTGGCGGAAAACGTTTCAAAAAAGAAATCCTCGAAGTACAATTTGAAGGAAAAAATATCGATAACATTTTGACAATGACCATCGATGATGCGGTTGCTTTTTTTGATGAACACAAGCAAACTAAAATCATTCAGAAATTAAAACCATTGCAAGATGTTGGTTTGGGTTATGTGCAATTGGGTCAGTCCTCTTCTACTCTTTCGGGTGGAGAGGCTCAACGTATTAAACTCGCCTCGTTTTTAGTGAAAGGAACCACCAAAGACAAAGCTCTTTTTGTGTTTGATGAACCTACCACCGGTTTACATTTTCACGATATTAAAAAATTACTTGCTTCATTTGAAGCTTTGATTGAAAAAGGTCATTCTATCATCGTAATTGAGCATAATTTGGATTTAATCAAATGTGCCGATTACATCATCGACATTGGTCCCGAAGGTGGCGAAAACGGCGGTCAACTTATGGCTTTCGGAACTCCGGAAGAAGTGGCAAAAGACAAAAAATCGATTACGGGGAAATATTTGAAGGAGAAGTTGAAATAGGTTGCGGGTTGAAAGTTGAGGGTTAAAAGTTTCGAGTTGCGGGTTGCGGGTTTCAGGTTTCAAGTTTCAGGTTATTCTGTGAATTCTGTGCTTTCCGTGAGAAATTTTTTAGCGGTTTTTCTTTCCAAGTAGGCGATTTGTTTCCTTTCTAGCCCCGATTGCAGTGGAAATCTTTTTGTTGGCGAGCTTTGCTCGTGAACAAAAAATTGCAACGGAAAGCGGGAAAATGGATGGCTGAAAATGCCCGAACCATTCGCTTCTAATTCCGTTGTCGGTTATCCGTTGTCGGTTTGATTTTTCTAATTTATCAAATTTTAGAAATCTGTGTTCTTCCATCACCCATTACCTATTACCCATCACCTATCACCTTAAAAAACAAGCACTTAAAAATCATTAACAACTCATTCACAACACAAAATTCATTTTTGGCACAGCTATTGAAAATAACTAAACAAGAAACTGAAACAAATCAGTTTTTAGTGAAAGCTGAAAAACTCAAGAGTAAGCAAAAAGTTTAAATCGAATGTGTCATGAAAAAAATTACCCTCTTAGTAGCCGCAAACTTACTGGTTGGAAGTTTGGCTTTAGCAGCAGAAAAAACCACTTTTTCTGATTTTGAAAGAAATGTTGCTTACTCAAATTACATGGACGCAGAACCAATTGTATTCATGGAGCGAGGTATCGAGTTCTTTGTATTCTTAAACGGTGATTTCGATTTCAACACTCGTCCGCAAGACAGTCAAGGAGGCATCTTCTACCGCAGAGGAGGCACCCGAGGAACCACCGCAGCAGCCGTGAATTACGGAGTTCGGATTGAGCACGATAGTTTTGGAAGAGTTCGTCGCGTGGGCAACACCTTTATTAACTACGACAACAGAAACCGCGTAAGCCGCATCGGAACTGTCTATATGAGATACAACCGTTTTGCACTGTCTCAAATTGGTGGCATGCAAATTGTATATAACAACAGAGGAATGATAACCCGCACAATTGGTCAAGTGAATTTTACGAGAGGTAACAATGGTTACGCCCATAACAGCTACTACGGAAGTTCAGATAACTATAACAGCGGCTACACCTACAACGACAACAGTTACTACTACTACAAAGCAGATGGAACAAAAGCGTTGATTGAAGAAAAAAAATAAGTAAATAAATTTGAGTTTGGTTAGTTAGATTAAAAAGTTTGGTTAAGTTTGGTTGAAGAAAGTCCTGCGAAAATCCCCAAGTAGCAGGGCTTTCTCTTTTTTGTTAATTTCTTTATTCTTTTCTCTTTCTTCTATTTTCTATTCTCTTTTTTCTTTTCTCTATTTTCTTTTCTCTATGGCATGACCACAAGGGTCGGGCTTTTCGTTCCAAGTCCTCGTTCCGCCTGCGCAAGCTCCGGCTTCTCTGCGGGCTTTCCTCTTCAATCCCTCATGCGGGTTTGTGCTAGGAAGAGATTTATTTTAAAAAAAACAATAATTGTGATTCTAAACGATTATAGAAAACTGTAAAGTATTTTAAATATATTTGTTGAAGTAGAATTAAGTTAATAAAAATTTTTAAAAATGAAAAAAACTATATTTTTATTATTTCTCACTTTTAGTACTTTACTTTCTTATAGTCAAAAGAAAGAATTTTATGTCAATGATAATTTTGAATATATAACCGAAGCTGAATTTAACAAAAAACACATTAATCCGCTAGACTATAATCTGAGATTTGAATTAGACACGTGTTACATGAACGTCAAAGTTTCAAGATATAAAAAAGGTAAAATCAACTTGAGCTTACTTGATTCAATAAAGAAGTCTTTTACAAAAAAAAATAATCAAGAATTTAACGAAAGTGATATTCTTCTAATAAACTATTTTCCTGGCGATAAACAGATGGGTGCAGATGGATACAAAACAAATTTTAAAAAAAAATATAATCAATACTATCACAGAATTGATAAAATTGGTGAAATTAAGCAACTATTCATATATAAATCAAGTAGTGGTTTAGAGGGATTTGGTGAAAAAATAAATTGGCAACCTGATATAAATAATTTAATTGAAAACACATTTTACCCAATTCACTATCCAAATGGAGGATATGTAATCATTGATAGTAAAGGAAATTACGTTTCAGAAAGAGGAGAATATTGCTATTCTGACACGTTAATAGAATTAATAAAAACTTTTACTAATGACAATAATTAATCGCTATTTATTAAGATATTTTAGAAATATCAAAAAAGTTATTTTAATAATAACATTTATTTTCTTTTTGTCCTGTAACAATAATGGTGGATATGAACAATACTATCCTAATTATTCAGATTTTGAAAAAATAACAAACAAAAGACTCACAGGGTGGTTTCCAGAAATAATTACTCCTGATAGTTATGAAATTAAAAACACTTCATATTTGGACATTTGTGTTTTTAGTTCAATAAAATATAAAAAGTCATCAAGTTTAGATTCAATATTTAGCTCGTACAAATCAATCTCAACAGAAGAGTTTAAAAAAAATGTAGCAAAATATCAATCAAAAGTTCCCGAATGGTTTGTAGCTATAGATTCTGTAAAAAGTGAATCTTATGAAGCCGTCGAGCTTAGAAATAAACTTTTCGCTTTGAGAAAGAAAAAAACAAACAGAATTTTCACAGTTTCATCCATAAAGTATAAATAACAACTACTCCCAACATTTAAATTTGACTTAAATAAAATTTCCCAAAAAGAATTAATCATTATCTTTGATAAAAAAATTCAAATGAAAGACACAATTCAAATAAAAAAAAGTATCATCAAGGCTCAACTATCAGTCACAGTTGAGAGGTTGGATGATTCTGCATATATTGGATATATTCCTTCTTTTGATATTCCATTTACATCTCCAAGTGAAGAAAAAGCTCGTGAAATCGCCAAAGGTTTAATTAAAGCATTATTTACTAAATGGATAAAAGCAGGTGGTGTTAAACTTTTCAAAGAAAAGCTTGAAGAATATAATTTTTTCAAACCTTCAAAACGTATTGAATTTGAACATTTTGTTCCAAATAAATCCTTTCAAATCTTAGAAGAATTGCATGTTGTTTGATCCTTTTTGCTTTGTCAAATTTGTAGAAGATAGTGGCGAAGATATAGTAGAATATATCGATAATTGGGCAGATGGTCAAAAACCGATTTATCACTTTTTTGGTGATTTGGGAATTGATATGAGAGAATGCATACATATACAAGTGGCAAAGATTTACTTGCAAAAGTTGAATGCACAGCATCTAATTAATAAGTTAGAGGATTTAAAATGTCCGTGTAATAGTTAATTTATAACAACTTCCGACCTACGAAGTCTCGACTTCATAGCAAATAAATCTTCACCTTTTTAAAATCATAATTTAGCATTTTTTCTACAAAAAATCCTATCTACCTCTTCAAACTAAAATGCGATTTAAACGTTTTAGGTATTCCGTTTTCGGGAAAATTAATCACAAACCAATAATCACTCGCAAAAACCGGATTTCCATTATGGGTTCCATCCCACCCTGTTCCTAATGGGCTAATTTGCTTTAGTAATTTTCCGTAGCGATCAAAAATATATATTTCAGAAGCACCATCTACACCGGAAATATTCCACGTGTCGTTAAAGCCATCGCCGTTTGGTGTAAAAAATTTGGGATAATTAATAATGGTTGCTGTTCCTGACAGGTTGGTACACAAACTTTCATCTACCACCGTTATCGTATGAAAACCGGGAGCCACATTGGTAAACACATTGGAGGTTTGAAAGCCAAAATCATCCAATTGATAATAAAACGGACCTTGCCCACCCACAACGGTGACAGTAATGGTTGGGTTTTCACTAAATGCTTCCGATTGCTCAATTAGTAAACTATCTCCCAAAACGGATTGTGTTACCATTGCTGTTACCATTGGAGAAACACATCCGGAGACAAGGTTGGTAGCCACAACGTCATATTTACCAATTTGAAAAGCTTCAAACGTGTTGCCGTTGGCAGTTGGAATTAAAACATCTTCAAAATACCATTCAAAACTATGATTCGCAACATCCAAACCGGTATCTAAAACATACGGTTGGATAGACGTATTTCCGGAAAGCACACAAATAGCTCCATCCGATATAGATGGATTAGGAATCGCATATACTTCAACCTCAATTGTAATAGGACTTCCGGCACAGCCATTAAAAGAAGGCGTTACTATGTAAGTTGCTGTTCCATCAGTTGTTGCTGTGAGTAATTGATTGATTTGATCTCCGCTTCCTGCTGTGGCTCCGGTAGTTCCGTTTTGAGTTGCAGTCCACGAAAAAGTAGTTCCTGTTAAATTAGACGAAAGTGAAATCGCTGTTGTTTCACCCGAACAATATGTTAAATCACCCGTAAATGCTGCTGTAGGTGTTGGATTGATGTTAACCGTAACCGCACCCGAAATAGATTGAGCACAAAACGGACTTTGCAGTAATTCTGCTCTAACCAGTTGAAAAGTGGTGGCGGAAGTAATTGCCGAAGTTGTTACAGTCGCTGTTCCGCTTGACCCTATATCAATCGTTTGATTAGCTCCACTATTTTCGGTGTAAGTCACTTGTGTATTCTGTATTCCTGTAAATGTTAGCACCACTGTATCACCTTCGCAAACAGCAGTGGGGTTAACCGAAATGGTAGCTGTTGGCAACTGAACAACGGTAAACGTAATAGATTGGTTCAATGATTGCGAACATCCATTTGTACCTAATGTTCTCACTTCGTTAAGCGTAACTACCGTATCGATTGTGATATTGGAAATCGCAACAGTTTTTTCTCCGATGGTATTTAAAACAGTGGATTGATTGGGGCCACTGTTCACGTTGTAATAAACTGTTGCGTTTGGGGTTCCAATAAATTGTATTGTTCCGGTAGCACCCACACAAAGCGATGCATCACCGGAAATAGTGGCGGTTGGTGGTTGATTAACTGCAATGGTAACGGAACCAGAAATAGTTTGATTGCAACTGGTAGAAATTGGCGAAGCAACTCTAACTAACATATAAGTAGTGGCCGCATTTAAAACCTGTGTGGCAGTACTAGCAAAACCACTGTTGTCTAAGGTTATAAATTGATCAGTACCACCATCTATTTTATAGGTTACTACGGCATTGGCAGTTCCGTTAAAAACAACTACCGAGCTGTTTCCTAAACATATTGGTGTTGTTGCAGAAATTGTTGCGGTAGGCAAAGGCACAATCGTTAGTTTAACGGGAATCCTGGTTGTACTTAAGCAATTTGAAACTAAATCATAGGTTTCTGCATAAAATGTTCCGGCACCCGAAGGTGTATAAGTAGATGAATTGGCTAGTAGTAAATTACCACCGATTGGAGCATCATACCAATTTACACCGGAAGTTGCATTTGTCGATACAGAGAGTGTCGGAATAGGATCACTGCTACAAATTTCTACATCACCATTACTAATAGGAACGGAAGGCGAATTTAAAAATGAAACCGTATAAACATTTGAAATAGTGGAACAAAAACTATTGTTCAAGTTAGCTATATCTTGGGCTGCTTTGGCTCTAAAATAGGTAGAAGCCGTTATTGCAGAAGCGGTGTAGGTAGAAGAATTTTCACCTAGAATATCTGTCCAAGTTGTACCGTCATTACTCGATTGCCATTGATAAAAATGAGGAGAAACTCCTGTTGTTGACGCTTGAAAAGTAAGCGGAAATGGAGCTTCGTTGGAACAAGCTTGGTAGGTTTGTCCGGAAAGAGGCGGACTCGTTACGGTGGTTAATTCTCCGCAAGCTCTAAATTCAATGTCGTCAATAGCTAAATCATTTCCGCAACCACCTACTCCATTATTTTTCATTTTTAAAACTACAGAAGTCTCGCTTCCTGTGGTAAAAACTAAAGCATATTGTTGCCAAATGGGCGATGCAGTTCCCATGATGTTTCCAGTGTCGCCTGATCCTAAAAGAACTGTTTCGGTGTCATTCCAAATTTCAAATCGAACGTTGATTGGAATTTCACTCGCTCCACAAAACCCCGAACCTGGATTATACACATTCATCACCCAAGCCGAAAATTCAAATGTAGTATTAACACATAAACCGGTAACGGTGCGTTTGTAAAAATCACCTGTTGTACTTGCATTAGCATTAACTATAAGTGCTTTTCCATTCACTCCATTTGTTGCATCCGGTGTATGATCTAATGAGTAATGCCAAGTGCTGTAAAGATTGGTTCTATAATAAAGTGTATAACTACCGTCATTAGGATTTCCCACCACAAAATTATAATTTGTAATTCCAGCAGGTAATGCAGGTCCGTAATTAGTTCCGTTTCCAAAATTTTCACTAAAAATAGGTTCACCTTTACTTCCTGTACAAAAACCCAATTGGGCATAAGTGATTGTTGAGAAAAATAAAAGTAAAAAAGTAACTATTTTGGTGAATCGAATCATTTGTATTTCAAAATTTTAGCTGAGCTATTTCTATGGAAGTAAACTTTTATTCTAAAAAAATAAAACTTCATACTGTTTAATATAAATTTGAACTGTTTTTAATACGCTTTATTGATATATATCCAACCTGTTTTAGTTTCAATATCTTCAAAATCAATAACAAAATAATAGGTTCCATCAGGCAGTTCATTACCCTTATCGCATTGACCAAACCATTCATTTCTATAATTTGCTTTGTTGTAAACGGCCACTCCATACCGATTGAAAATCTGCAATTGTGTTACATCATAAGAAGAAAGATCAAAACTATCGTTTAGTCCATCACTATTTGGAGAAATTCCTTTTTGAATCTCACACAAAGTACTAACTACGTTAACGACTTGTTCATCACTACAACCATTTTGTGTAACTACTAATCGGTATTCTCCACCGGAAGAAACTGTAACCGAATCATTTGTACCAATTTGAGTATTAGAAGAATCAAACCAAGCAAATGTTGCGTTTCCACTTCCTGATTCTACCAAAGCACTTAATACATAAATCGATCCAGCACAACCTTGAGAAACAGTAAACTCAGGAAGAGGGTTTACTGTAATAATGAGTTCGGTGTCATCTAATGCACATTGTCCTGCATCGGGAGTAAATCTGTACGTAGTGGTTGCTGTGTTATTCATTTCCGCAGGAGTCCAGAATCCGGTTATTCCATTTTGAGATTCAGTTGGCAAAGGATTTAGCACATCACCGGAACAAATAGAGCCAATCTCTTCAAATATAGGCTGAATTAATGGTAAAACTTGAATAGTTAATGGCACAGTACATCCTGTAGAATCGTTGGGGGTAAAGGTATAGGTTGTTGTAGCAGTGTTATTCAACTCTTCTGGTTCCCAAAATCCTTCTATACCATTTAATGAAGTACTAGGTAAAGCAGTCAATGTATCACCAGAACAGATTGGGCCAATTGGATCAAATTCTGGGATGGGATTAACCGTTATCGTCACGCTTTTTTCATAAACACAAGTTACAGTTTCAGCCAAAGAAATATCATCCAAAGCAAAATCATTACCATTATTAGCAAATTCCAGATTAAAAATACAGACAGCTGCAGTGGTAGATGAGCCTGAATTCCAAGAAAATGAATGCAAAGTCCATAAACATGTAGTTGGAGGAGCATCTAGTGTTTCAGCTAAAGTTACACCATTAATCTGCACTTGCATAACGGCAGGGTTTTCAGGAGCAACAGAGGCTATATAATAGGAAAAAGTATAATCGGTATTGGGTTCAACGTTAATTACATCTTCATTACACCAAACACGAATAGTTCCGGTTGGGTCTGTTGAACCATCAAACACCATCAAATTACCGTCTCCTGTGGTATGATCGCCACACGACGCAAAAGCTGTAAACCATGCATTTGGATTTTGAACGATATCATACGATGACTGAACTCCGAACGGATTTGGATTATCAACTTGACTATAGTCAGTTATAAAACCAACATTTCCTTGAGTGAAATCACCATTAAAAACTAAATTGGTAGGAGATGATTCTACACCTGAAGTAATAGTATAAGTTGTGGTTACTAATGGACTAACATTCTGCGTAGAAGCATTTGGATTAGTGATCGAACTATCCGGTGGATCGGCTGCCCATGTGTATGAATTTATACCTCCGCTAGCTGTTAATTCAACCGTTTCGCCTTCACAAATTGTAGATGGTTCACTAATGATTAAATCGTTTGGAGCAGCTAAAACAATATTACTAACACTGTATTCTTCGCCACTGCTGTCAATTATCGAAATTGTATATGTGCCTTGTGGTAAATTAGAAAAAATTCCAGTGGTATTTGATTGAGTAACAGGTCCGGTTAAATTGAAATTCCCGTAAGGTAAAGAACCTCCAATTACTGAAACTGTAATAGACGCATCTGTTGAAGTGGGACAAGTTGGATTGATAAATGTGTATGAACCTTCTAACGGCAAAGATCCTTCTTCGATTACAAAATCATCCACTGCAAAATCATTTCCTAAAGCACCACCATTTTGTGTTCTAAGTCTAACTAATATTGCGGGTGCAGTAGCCACAAACGAATAACTTACTTTTTGCCAACCTTCTTCTGGTAGAGGAGCTAGCTTATTTAAATTTGGTGGACTAATATTATTTACGCCAACAAAAAATACTCCAATATTTGATCGAGTAGCATCATTAGTTACTTCATTAGACACAGATTTTATCCAATAACTAAAAACATAGCTTGTTCCAACCGTAAATCCTCCAATTGCTCCACCTGTATCACTTGTTGTCCAGAAAAATTTATTTCCGGCAGTTGCACCGTCATAAACTAACATATTTCCGGTTCCCGTAGTGTGGTCGCCACCTGAAATGTAAGCAGTATTCATTAACGATGGATTGGTCGTTCTGGCATATTGCCCTGGACTACTCGTTCCGGTTACAGGATTTATCAATGAATAATCATGCACAAAAAAACCGACACCACTTCCACCGGATTCAAAATCGCCATTATTTAATAAGTTTTGGGCAGACAGATTTGAATTTAATGTTGATGAAAAAATATATAATGTCAAAATAAATTTCAAATAAGATTGTAATTGTGATTTCATAACTTCAGTTTTTGGTATTTATAAAAATAGTGGTTATATTTTTTGGAATTAAAAATTTAAAGCTATAAAAACTATACAATTCTTAATTTTATCCCAATATTGTGACAATACAATCAAAACAATCATTCTACAACACATAATTAATCTGAAATAGGTTGTTTTTACACATTTGTTGTGGTGATGTATAGTATTTTATTAGCCACTAACTAAACTTTTTTTTACTAATTTTGGTGAATAACCAATAATTTGTAAACAAATGAGTCCAATTTTGAAGAATATTATAGCAGTTGTGGTTGGAATTGTTGTAGGCAGCATTGTTAATATGGCAATTATAAGTATCAGTGGTTCAATTATACCACCGCCAGAGGGAGCAGATGTTACGACAATGGAAGGTCTAAAAAATTCTATGCATTTATTTGAACCTAAGAATTTTGTTTTCCCTTTTCTTGCTCATGCTTTAGGAACAATCGTAGGTGCTTTTCTAGTCGCTAAAATTGCAGCATCTCATAAGATGAAGTTTGCCTACGCAATTGGCTTTTTCTTTCTTTTAGGAGGAATTACTAATGTGTTTTTATTGCCATCGCCTATTTGGTTTACACTTTTAGATCTAATTGGGGCCTATCTTCCAATGGCATTTATTGGAGGAAAATTAGCAACAAAACAATAAATGATTCGTTAATTATCATTTTTTTAAAATCAATTTAACAGATAAAAAAATCTGGAGGTGTATCTTTGAGAAATGAATACATTGGAAACCATTTTATCCCAACAAAGTGATGTAAGAGTTATAGACTCTTATATTGCGTATACAGATTATATTCCGCTAGATTTGTCTGTTAATTCTGTTGAATTAAAACATTACAAACCCAATACGTCTCATGAATATGAAGTTTTTATAACCGATTATTTAGAAAAAAATAATGCTCAAGTAGCTTTTGGCGGTTATTTAGAAAAACGGAATTTATACGAAAGAAGTTCGATTTTTAATTCTTCACAAGCTGTTGAAAGAAACATACATATTGGTTTAGATTTGTGGGTTAATGCTCACACTCCTGTTTTAGCGGCTTTAGACGGAGTTATACATAGTTATAACAATAACAACAACTTAGGTGATTATGGACCAACAATTATCCTAAAACATGTGTTAAATAAATGTGAATTTTATTCCCTTTACGGACATCTTTCTTTAGAAAGTTTAGATTTGCTGGAGATTGGTCAAACAGTCAAAAAAGGTAAGCAAATAGCTACTTTAGGTGATGCATCTGTCAACGGCGACTATGCTCCTCACTTACATTTTCAAATTATCTACGATTTAGGAAGTTATCAAGGCGATTACCCAGGTGTTTGCAGTGAAAAGGAATTAAATTATTATAAAAACAACTGTCCGGATCCAAATTTACTCTTAAAAATTTAAAATGAAAAAAGTTGCCTTATTTTGCTTTTTACTTTTTCTGATTGGTTGTAAATCAGGTAAAACAGGTACCTCTAGCCCTAAAGTAGAAGAAAAACCGGAATTTGTTAAATTAAATATAAGCGAAGTCAATTCTGTAAAAAAGAACCGTGCCTATGAATTAGGAAAACGAGTTTTAATGACTTGTAACACTTCCACATTCAAGCCGTTTACCCAAGAAGAAGCCACAGAAGAAGTACTAAAAAAGATTAACAAAGAGAAAATATCAATGACTTGCCAGAACATTCTTCGTGTTTTTGGCCAATTTAATGATATGAAATTAATTGAAGTTTTACGAATTGAAAAAAGTGAAACAACAGTTTTTAGATACAAATGCGACTACGAGAAAAAATATAAAACTAAAGAACTCCAAGTATCAATTGACGACAACAACAGAATTACCGCCATTACAACTAAAGACTGGAAAGATGCATACATCCCATAACCTGATTCTCAAATTCTACGATTCTTTTAGCAAATTTGATTACGAAACAATGGCAGCATGCTACCACCCGGATGCCACGTTTTCTGATCCTGCATTTGGAGAGCTAAATAGCGAGGAAGTTTGCAATATGTGGAAAATGCTTCTAGAAAGAAGCAAAGGAAATCTAACGATAGAATTCTCCAATATTAAAGCAACCAAAAAAATAGGAAATGCCCAATGGGTTGCTACCTACAATTTTAGCTTAACTAATCGAAAAGTTAGAAATGTGATTCAGGCAAAATTTAAGTTCAAGGACGGACTCATCATTAAGCACAAGGATTCTTTCAATTTTTGGCTTTGGAGCGGAATGGCATTAGGATGGAAAGGATATTTATTGGGTTGGACACCTTTTTTTAAGAAAAAAATCAGGACACAAGCCATAGCTTCATTACAAAAATACATGAACAACAATTAGAAGTCTATCATTTCTGTTTCCCAATTCAAAGTAGAATTATAATGAAGTGTTCCGTTTATAACTTCCAACGGACAGTTGAAATTGTTTGTATAAAGTCCTCCCGTACCCAAACCTTGTGGTAAAGGATTCTTAAGCATAAAAGTCCATTGTGAAATTGCATTCAATCCAATGTTACTCTCTAAGGCTGAAGTTACCCACCAATCAATTTTAAGCTCTTTTGCGATAGCAATCCATTCTTGAGATCCACGAAAACCTCCTACCAAACTCGGCTTCAAAATAATGAATTGAGGTCTGATTTTTTCAAGTAATTCTCTTTTTTCCTCTACTAAAAACACACCAATCAGTTCTTCATCCAATGCAATTGGCAAAGGGGTGATTTTACACAGCTCTGCCATCCTGTCAGTATAGTTTTTTGCAATAGGTTGCTCAATGCTATGTAATTTATATCCAGCTAATTGATTTAATTTATCTAAAGCTTCGATTGAATCAAAAGCACCGTTAGCATCTACTCGAATTTCAATCGTTTTTTCATCAAAATGTTGACGAATAAATCGTAATAATCCGAGTTCTTTTTCAAAATCAATGGCTCCTATTTTCAATTTTATACAACGAAAACCTTGTGCTAATTTTTCTTCAATTTGGGCCTTCATAAACGACTCCTCGCCCATCCAAACCAACCCATTTATTTCCATATTTTTTTGTCCGGAAGTAAATTCAGATGGAAATAATTCAAACGGATTTTTACTTTCTAACGATAAAAAAGCCATTTCAATTCCAAATTGAATAGATGGAAATTCAATTAAATTTTCCCAAAGTTCATCCACCCCCAAATGAATGTTTTGACAAACCCATTTTAATTTTTCTTCAAAATCGGGTCGGTCATCAATGCTTAATGTTCGCAAAATACCGCACTCGCCTATTCCTTTTTTACCGTCTTTTTCTAAGATGATAAACCAAGTTTCTTTTTGGGTTAAAACGCCTCTCGAAGTACCGGAAGGTCTTTTGAAGTCTAAAATATATTTCTGGTAGGAAGCTTTCAAGAATTATAATTCAATAAAATCACCAATTTTCAACAACATCAAGTCTTTTCCGCTGTTAAAGAATTTTTTAATGGCTTCTTCGTGGTTAATTTCGATATACCCAAAAGTATCGTAGTGAACGCCTAACACTTTATCACATTCTACAAATTCTGCAGCAGTGATGGCATCTTCTACATCCATTGTAAAATTGCTTCCGATGGGAAGAATCGCCAAATCCAACTTCGTGCGAAGCGGAATTAACTTCATATCCATCGTTAAAGCCGTATCACCGGAAATGTAAATGTTTTTATGTTCACCTTCAATCACAAATCCGCCCGGATTTCCACCATAGGTTCCGTCAGGGAAAGAACTGGAATGAATAGCGTTGACATATTTTACTTTCCCAAATTCAAAATCCCAACTTCCGCCGTGATTCATCGGATGGTTCTGAAAGCCTTTATTTCCGTAATAAGTAGCAATTTCCCAATTAGAAACAATTACTGCATTGGTGCGTTTTGCAATGGCTTCCACATCCAAAATATGATCTTGATGAGCATGTGTCAATAATATAAAATCAGCTTTCAACGAATGAATATCAATGTGAGAAGCCTTCGGATTTCCTGAAATAAAAGGATCAACTAAAATGTGATTTCCGTTAACTTCAATTCCGAGTGAAGAATGACCATAAAATGTAATTTTCATAGCGGTAAAAATTAAAAATTATACAATAATATCAGAAATAAAATAAATCAAACACAACGACAGCAATAGCGAAACCATAAAAGTACTAATCGCCAAACGTTTCAATTCCGGATCTAAATCGGCAGGATTGTTTGTTCTGCTTACGCGAAGTAAATGACTGATTATCGGAAGAAAAACAATCAAATAAATATATTGATCAATGGCAAAATGTTGTAAAATACCAAAAACTAATAGCAAAACCATTGCAGAAATTACTAAGAAATAATGGTACTGCTTGGCTTTTGCTCCACCAATTTTTACTACAATTGTATTTTTTCCGGCTTTTTTATCTGAAACTTCATCTCGCATGTTGTTTAAATTGAGCACACCAACGCTTAAAAAACCGATGGCAATGGCCGGTAATAACAAATACCAATCGATAACTTTAGAAAACATAAAATAGGAACCGTAGGTACTCACTAATCCGAAAAAGACGAACACGAAAATATCGCCGTAACCTTTATAGCCATAAGCACTTTTTCCAACGGTATACCGAATAGCAGAAGCAATTGCAATAATTCCTAGTAGTAAAAAGAAAATGGAATAGTATAAATATTCTAATCCAAATGCTGTATAAATCAGTAGAACTGCCGATAAAAAGGTTAATATTGCAGTAATGATAATTGCTCTTTTCATAGCAGCAGGAGAAATCACGCCGCTTTGCAAGGCACGTTTCGGACCAATTCGGTCTTCATTATCGGTTCCTTTTATGCCATCGCCATAATCATTGGCAAAATTGGATAAAACTTGCAAACCGATGGTGGTTAGCATTAATAATCCGAAAATCTTCCAGCTAAATACTTGTGTAGGAGTAAGTACACTTTCTGTTGGTTTAGACAAGGCATAAAAACTTCCTACTAAAATTCCGGATACCGAAAGTGGTAATGTTCTAACCCGAGCGGCTTCAATCCAATGCTTCATTATAATTTAAATTTAATATGCAAAAGTACGGTAAATTTAACGATTTACATCCAATTTCGATTGCTGCGTTCAACTTCATACAACCAATAATTTATCCAGGGTTTTATAGCCGAATAATTGGCAAATTTAAAAGATAAATCGCCTGCAGCGGTATGAAAAGTTAAATGAACAACGTCTGATCGCTTGTGCCACAAATATTGTTTGGTTGTAATTCCTTGAATTTTAAAGGGTTCAATAATTTGATGTTGCACATCCCAAGCATTGCCTTTACGAGTAATAAAATCACGACTAAGCAACAATCGATAATTCTTAAACTGAAAAAACACAATGGTTCCAACCAAAACCACATAAGCAATGAGTAGCGGAAAAAAATCTTGTAAAATCTCAAAAACATGCAATCCCAATCCTAAAAAAACCACACACGGCAAAATAATTCCCAGTGAGATTGCTTTGATTAAATAACGATAATTTGGCTCTAAAACCACATCTGCGGTAGGCAATTTATCTAAAATCATTCGCAAAATAGCTTCCTTTTCTGTTTTATTGCAACCTGGAACTTCAATATCATTGCTTTTCTTTCCTTCTTCCTCAGATACATCTGTTGAAGAAGCTTGCTTCAGTCGTAAATCAAATAAATAAAGCTTTTGCTGAAAAAAATTCTGGCTAAATATAGTAATCTGAACTTTCGCCGGCTTGAGTAGTGTATTCTTTTTGGCAAACAAACCGTGTGTAATGGCTAAGGCCTTTCGTTGAATAACCATTTGATAATCAAAATATTTTACAACTGTTCGAATTAAATTGATTAAAAGCACTAAAATCATTACTCCAACCAAAAAAAATGACAATGAAAAATAGCCTAATCCTTGATCTACTAAACCATTTACTTCTTCTTCATCAACTTCAAAAGAGTTAATTACATCATTAAAACCTCCATATAACGAACCTGCAAATCCAATCAAAAGAGCAATACTTCTGCCATAGTTAGAAGTAACTCCAACTTTTAGGAGTGTGAGAAAACTTATTTTTAAAAATGGTTTTTCTGGTTCAAGACTAACTTCATCTGATAAGATTTCTTGGGTGTTTTTTTCAAACGAGAGCAATTTATTCTTTAAATGCACAGCTACTTCATTATCAACTGCACGAATACTGGCTTCTTTTTTATTACTTCCTGCCGTATCAATATCCACACTAAATACACCAACCAATTTTTGAACAACCGATTGATTGATATTAACTTGCTGTATTTTATCTAACTGAATTGTAATTTTATTTTTGGTTACAACTCCCTTCTGAATTACAAATTCCTGTTTTTCTTCATCTAAAAAATAAGTGAAATTGATGTATTTCAAATAAGCAATAACACCAATTACAATCAGTAAAACCAAAAAACCTCCAATCAAAAGATACATTTTGCTCAAATCAAACTTATAAATAAGCAGCAAAAGCGGAGCCCAGAGTCCGCGAATGATGCCTTGCAACGTATCGGCAAACATTATCGCGATTCCTTTGACCGATTGTCTTTGTGGCCTACTAAAATCGAATGATGGCATGTTAGTTCTTAGTTTCGTTTTCCGTATCCGATTCGGGTAATGTGGTAGATTGATGTTCAAATTGAATATCTTCCGAAGAAGTTTCTTCTACTTTAGAATTCATTTCAATTGATTCTTTCTCCAACACACTAATATTATTCAGTAAAAACGTTTTAATTCGTTCTGCCTCTTCTCTTGGCAAGCCCGGAATATGTAGATCACTACTGCTTCCACCCGCAGTATAAACCTGTAATTCACTCAATTGATACATTCTGGAAAAAACTCCTTCGTGCAAAGCAACGTGCTGAATTCGGTTAAACGGAATCACCGTAGTTGTGGTAGATAATATTCCTTTTCGAAACAATATATCTTTCTCCCGCAGTGCATATCCTTTTTTTCTAAAACTGATACTCGACGTCCAAAACAAAAGGGCAATTAGTAGTACTAGAATAGAAATCCAAAGGATAACATTCTCCCTAACCGTTTCATTAAAAAGTATAAATAAAGTGAGTCCAACAGCCAATACCACCGAAAAAATGGCATTGCTGATATACACCACATTCAAATAATTTTTGTTGAGTGGTTGAAACGGAACCAATTCAAATTTTGGCAACGAGTCAAACGAAACCGTTGAATTTGTAAATTCTTCCAAAGTAGATGTGTTTTAGCGGATTATGGAATCCATTTTTTCTCAAAGTTAGGCTTTCTTTTTTCCAAAAAGGCATTTCTTCCTTCTTTCGCTTCTTCGGTCATATAGGCTAAACGAGTGGCTTCGCCGGCAAAAACTTGCTGACCAACCATTCCGTCATCCGTTAAATTCATGGCAAATTTTAGCATTTTTATTGATGTTGGCGATTTTGCTAAAATCTCCTGAGCCCATTCATACGCAGTATCTTCCAACTCATCATGCGGAATCACAGCATTTACCATTCCCATATCAAACGCTTCTTGAGCTGAATAGTTTCTTCCCAAAAAGAAAATTTCACGAGCTTTCTTTTGCCCGACCATCTTAGCCAAATACGCAGAACCATATCCACCATCAAAACTAGTTACATCGGCATCGGTTTGTTTAAAAATAGCGTGTTCTTTACTCGCAAGTGTCAAATCGCACACCACGTGCAAACTGTGACCGCCACCCACTGCCCATCCGGGAACAACAGCAATCACTGCTTTTGGCATAAAACGAATCAATCGTTGTACTTCCAAAATATTCAAGCGGTGCATACCATCATCGCCCACATAGCCTTGGTGACCGCGAGCACGTTGATCGCCACCACTACAAAATGAATAAACGCCATCTTTTGGGGATGGTCCTTCAGCCGAAAGCAAAACTACACCAATAGAAGTATCTTCTTGAGCATCATAAAATGCCTGATACAATTCGGCGGTCGTTTTGGGCCGGAATGCATTGCGAACTTCCGGGCGATTAAAAGCAATTCGGGCTACGCCATTGCACTTTTTATAGGTTATATCTTCAAATTCTTTTGCGGTTTGCCATTTAATTTCTGCCATAGTAATGTGATTTAAGCGTAAAAATACTATTTTTAACTTTTGAAATAAAGAAATTTAAGAATGAAAAAAATCATTTCTTTTTAAATGACTAAATTCAAGTTAATTACAATACTAAAATACACTATGATGTTACAAAAAATCACTGTTTTCTCTTTTTTATTTGTTTCTGTTTTAAGTTTTTCACAAACGTATGAATTTCAAACCATCAAAGAAATAGAATCAACACCGGTCATTTCACAAGGTGTCACAGGAACCTGTTGGTCATTTTCTACTACTTCTTTTTTGGAAGCAGAAATTATTCGGCTCACCGGAAAAAAAATTGATTTATCAGAAATGTATAATGTGAGAAATACGTATCCAAAAAAAGCAGAGAATTATGTAATGCGTCAAGGAAAAGCTCAGTTCAGCGAAGGCGGTTTGTCACACGACGTGATTAATAGCGTTCGAGAATATGGTTTGGTTCCCAATTCGGTTTATACCGGTTTGAATGGCGAAGAAGAAAAACACAACCATGCCGAATTACAAGCTCTTTTGGAAGGAATGTTGAAAGTTTTTGTGGACAATCCGAGTAAAAAATTATCGCCAAAATGGAAAGAATCGGTGCAAGCCGTTTTAAATGTTTATTTAGGAAAGAATCCAACTGAATTTTCGTTTGAAGGAAAAAAATATACCCCTGCTTCGTTTTTAGCTTACACCAAAATCAATCCGGATAGCTATGTTTCATTGACATCGTTCACACACCAACCGTTCTACAAATCATTTATCATTAATATTCCGGATAACTTTTCAAACGGAAGCTTTTACAATTTATCTTTAGATGAGTTTGTTCAAAACATTGACAATGCATTAGATAAAGGTTTCACATTGGCGTTAGATTGTGATGTGAGTGAACCGTATTTCTCAGGTAAATATGGCATTGCGGCTGTTCCCGCTGATGAAGCAAATAACAAAACCATTTTAACCGAAATCAAACCCGAAAAAGCAATTACTCCCGAATACCGTCAACAAGAATTTGAAAATCTAACTACACAAGACGATCATTTAATGCACATTGTTGGGAAAGTAAAAGATCAAAAAGGTAATCAGTATTACAAAGTAAAAAACTCGTGGGGAACTGAAAATTTAGCGAATGATGGTCACATTTATATGAGTGTTCCTTATTTAAAACTAAAAACAATTTCTGTTTTAGTACATAAAGATGCTTTACTTACGAACACAAAAAAAATGTTGAATTTGTAAAAAAATGAATAAAAAGGTTTTTTATTCTTCTGTACATCCGCTTACAAAGTTAATCCTGATTGGATTTCCATTGGGATTGATGGTTTTACCTATTTTTGTTCTGGAGGATGGCAATCCCGCAACCAGTGATATACTTGCTTGTACTATCATGGTCGCTGCTGCCGTTTTCTTGTTATGGATATTGGCAGACACAAAATATGTCATTAAAGATAATACGGTTTTGCAATACAACTCAGGGCCAATTCGTGGCAAAATTAATATTCAAAGCATTCGAAAAATAGAATACCAACATGGATGGGTTTCCAAAAGCCTATTAAAAGCTTCGTTAGATAAAAATGGATTATACATTTATTACAACAAGTTTGATGATCTTTATGTTTCACCCAAAGACAAAGAAGCTTTTGTTAATTACCTGTTGAAAATTAATCCTAAAATTGAGATAATTTAGATAATTTTAAGTTTAAAAAGTTTAGTTTTGTTTTTTTCAACAAACTGAATACCTTATTTACGCATGTCTAAATTATCAATTGCTATTGCAATTTCTACCATACTAATCACTTTTTCCTGTCAGAAAAAAGAGGAAGCTCCACTTCTGGCTCAGCATATTACAGAAGAAGAAATCGTCATAGTAGATTCTTCCTTAATCACCATACCGTTTTCGTTAGAATTAAATCCGGTTTCAGAAGCCTATGCATTTGAAAAAGAAAGACAAGTTTCTGAATTCTACAGCAAAAAAATAGGATTATCCGATTTTAGCGGAGCATTATTAGTCGCTAAGAACGGAAAAATCATCTTCGAAGATTATAAAGGCTATGCCAATTTTGAAACCAAAACTCCGGTTTCCAAAACAACCGCTTTGCATTTGGCTTCGGTGAGTAAAGTAATGACTGCAACACTAGTTCTGAAATTAGTACAAGAAAACAAAATCGATTTAAACGAAAAAGTCCAAACCTACCTACCCGACTTTCCCTATCAAAATACAACTGTGCGAACATTGTTGAACCACCGCAGTGGATTGCCTCACTATTCCCGCTTCAGTGAAAGTGTAAAAGGTTGGAATTCCAGAAAAGTACTCTCCAATGCAGATGTGTTAGATTATTTAAAACGCTACAAATTTGCGTTATTAGCCAAAAACGACACTAAATTTAATTACTGCAACACCAATTATGCCATGCTGGCTCTCATTATCGAGAAAGTAACCGAAAAAAGTTATGCCGAAGCCATGCAAGAGCAAATCTTCACACCGCTGGGCATGAACGATTCGTTTGTAATTGACTTTGAAAAGCAAAAAAAGGACGTCAGCCAATCCTACAAGTCCAGTTATGTCAATCACGGTTGGGATCAGTTTGATGCCATATACGGTGATAAAAACATCTACTCCACTCCTCGAGATTTAGTGAAGTTCGACTTAGCAACTTATTCAACAGAATTTCTCAGAAAAGATTTATGGGAAGAAGCCCTAAAAGGCTACAGCTACGAAAAACGTGGTGTAAAAAACTACGGCTTAGGCATTCGAATGAATGAGTGGGAAACCGGACAAACCCTGCATTACCACAACGGTTGGTGGCACGGAAACACCTCATCTTACACTACTTTAAAAAAGGATACGATTGTAATTATTGCCTTATCGAACAAGTACACTCAAAAAACCTACCAAGCCATGAAAATCTCTGCTTTGTTCGGAGATTATCCGTTTAAGTTGGATGATAAGGAGTAAACTTTGGTTAACCAATTTTAACCGAAGTCATGTTGAGTGAACCGCCAACCAACTTATCATTAAAAAAATGCAAATCATCTTTGGCTGTTTGTAATCCCAAAGTATAAAGCAGTGGATAATAATGATCCGGAGTTGGAATAGCTAATTTGGCTGCTTTATTCAATTTTTCATACTCAATAAGGGCTTTGTGATCGCCATTGCCAATTTTCTGCTTAAAGATTTCATTCATTTCAATAGCCCAATCAAAACCGTAATTTGAAACATTTATTTTATCCCAAGCTACCATTCGCAAATTGTGAACCATGTTTCCGGACCCAATAATCAATACTCCTTTTTTTCGCAAAGCAGTAATTTCTTTGGCCAACTCATAATGATACTGTGGTGGTTTACTGTAATCGATACTCAACTGCAAGACCGGAATATCCGCATTCGGATACATATGTCGAACAACCGTCCAAGTGCCGTGATCCAATCCCCAATCATGATCTAGTCCAACCGTGGTAGATTGAATCAAACTCGCTGTTTCATTCGCTAAAATAGGATTCCCTTTTGCGGGATACTGTACATCAAAAAGTGCCTGAGGAAATCCTCCAAAATCATGTATCGTTTTTGGGTTTTCCATAGCAGTGATGTGTGTACCACTTGTGAGCCAATGAGCAGAAATAACCAAAACAGCTTTGGGCTTTGGAATTTGTTTTCCAAATGCTGCCCATGTTCTAGAAAACTCATTGTCTTCTATCCCATTCATTGGCGAACCATGACCAATAAATAAAACCGGAAGTTGTTCATCTTCTTCTTTCAATTCGTCAGACCATTTTAAAAATGGATATAATGATGCCATAGTAACTCCTCCTATCAATGTTTTTATAAATACCTTTCGTTTCAAAACTATTTTATTTGTATATACAAATGTATGGATAAGTTTTGAGTTGTTCGTTAAGGAAAGTATAAAAGTTAGAGAATGGATATCCCCAAATGCCTTAATAAAAAAACCATACAAACAACATTCAGCAAAAGACCAATCCAATAAAGAATATTGATTTCATCCGTGTTTTTGATAATCTCTACACAATTCAGCAAAGGCATAAAAAAAACCAACAAAGCTGTCGGAATCCAAATAAAATCAAAGATTACTTCAAATAAAGTTATAGAGAAAAAACTCTTCACAATCCCTAAAAACAAAAGGATAAAAGCAAAAATACTTAAAGAAAGATATAATTTGGGTTTTTTCATTAATAAGTATTTGTATAGTCCATGGTTAGAATTTTAGAACATTAGATTCTCAGCAACTCAGCTTCTCAGAATTTCAGCTTCTCAGAATCTCAGCAACTCAGCTTCTCAGCAACTCAGCACCTCAGCCAACCAAATAAATCCCATCCTCCCTAATCTCAATCAACTTCTGTCTATACAAAGCACCAATCGCCTTTTTAAACGTCTTTTTACTCATTTTCAACACCGTTTTAATATCCTCAGGATGACTATCATCTGTGAGTCTAAGAAAACCGCGACTCGCTTTCAGTTCATCAAGAACAATTTGAGCATTTTCTTCAATGCTTTCAAAACCTACTTTATGTAAAGAAACATCTATTTTACCATCAGGGCGAACGATCTTCACAAACCCTTTCGTTTTGTCACCCGGACGAATTTTATCATCATACACCTCATTCTTATACACCAATCCGCGAAACCTGCCATTAATAATCACATTAATACCAATATCGGTAATGTGCGAAATAATCAAATGCACTTCCTCACCGCTTTCCAACCCCGAAGGCTCTTTGTCTAAAAACTGATTAATCTTGCTCGAACCCACCAAACGATTCGTTCGCTCATCCAGAAACAAATGCACCAAATAGCGTTTGCCTTGTTCCATTGGGCGGGCTTGCTCTTTAAACGGAACAAACAAATCCTTCTCCAAACCCCAATCCAAAAAAGCACCAAACTGGTTGGTATAGTTCACCCGCAAAAAGGCATAATCACCCAACGTGATATACGGTTTTAGCGTAGTAGCCACTGGACGTTCCTCATGATCCAAATAAACAAAAACAGTAAGCTCCTGCCCTATTTCATAGTCCTTCGGAACATATTTCACAGGAAGCAACACATCGTCTTTTCCGTCGGTTAAAAACAGACCCACTTGGGTACTTCGGTCAATTTTAAGGGTGTGGTGAACGCCAATCGTAAGCATAAGGATGATTTTGGGCAAAGGTAGGGAAAATGTGGCGATGTGGCAATTGGTTGATGGGGGGATGTGGTGTTTATGGTTTTTAAATTACAATTGATTTTTAATAATAATTAAATATCACCATAAAATAGTTATCAAAAAGTGTTATTTATTTTGTGGCCGACAAAAAGATTGATGTTTATATATTATCTTTTATTATATTTGATAATTCGATAATGTATGATAATTATGATACATATATACCCATTTAGGGTAGATAAGTCTAATATTACAAGACATGTAAATAAGTTTGTGATAATGCTATACAAACAGACTGCAGAAACAAAAACAAAGAAATAAATGATAGTAACAGCAGACTATTACAAAAAAAATAAACCGACAATTGCGAACTCTAAAGACTTTGATTTAAGTCTTGAGGACAAGACCTATTTTCCTGAAGGTTTGTATATTGGAGAACTTGAAAGTTTGACAGGACATAAAGCACCTTTTCTTATTCCGTTTGACCAAACAAATGGACTTTGCTTTTTGACAACAAATGAAAACAGAGAACTAATTCACAAAACAATGCAAGCAATTGCATTAAGACTTTTATTAGCTTTGCCGACAGGTTTATGCAAGTTTACTTTATACGATGGAACAGGTTTAGGCACAAACTTAATAGCACTTTCAAATATTAGCTCAAAAATTAAAGGCGAAAATATTTTAACTGACCCTGACGAATTAAAAAGAGCCTTGACTACTGCAAAATCTGACATTCCAAATGTTATCCAAAAGGTTTTAGGACATAAATATCTTGGTAAATCTTTAATTGATTATAATTTAGAAGCAGGAGAATTAGCAAAACCATATCATTTTCTTTTTATTGCAGACTTCCCTGCTTCTTTGTCAAAAGAACACGGAGAAAGTATTGAAAAAATAATAAGAAGCGGAAAACAAGCAGGTGTATTTGTTATTTTAAGTTTAGATACTTCATATCAAACCAAAAACAATTATGATTACAATCCACAATCAATTTTAGATACAATCACAACGATTTACCAATCCAATAATAGTTATTACATAAAAAATCTACCACAAGCTGAGTTTTTAAATTCAAAATTTAAAATCCATTTGGATAATGATTTTCCAGATTATGAAAAAATAGAACAAATTCAAGATGAAGTAAATAACGCACTTAAAGAAGTTAAAAAAGTAGAAGTTGATATAACTTCTAAACTAACTCAAAATAATCTTTGGAAAAGCAATAGTAGTTTTGGTATAGAAGTTCCAATTGGAAAGCTAAATATTACTGATTTACAAT
This sequence comes from Flavobacterium sp. T50_26, assembly GCF_057652995.1. Classification (NCBI taxonomy): domain Bacteria; kingdom Pseudomonadati; phylum Bacteroidota; class Flavobacteriia; order Flavobacteriales; family Flavobacteriaceae; genus Flavobacterium; species Flavobacterium sp. T50_26. Next base: position 74,182 of record NZ_JBYFCC010000007.1, on the reverse strand, counting down.
ATTTTTCTTTAGCAACCCAAGATAATGATACTCAACCTCCATTTAATTGTTTAGTTGGGGGTTCTGTAGGTTCAGGTAAAACTGTTTTACTTCATAATATTATTTTGAATTCCGCTTGGATGTATTCGCCTGATGAATTACAATTTATCTTACTTGACTATAAAGATGGTGTTGAATTTAAAGCATATGAAAATTTAACACATTGTAAAGTTTTATCAATTAAAAGTGAAATTGATTTTGGAATAAGTGTTTTAGATTTCATTCAAAATGAAAGAGAAAGAAGAAGTGAATTATTCAAGTCAGTAAATACTTCAAATATTACTGAATATAGAGAAAAAACAAATAATACTCTTCCAAGAATTGTTATTATAATTGATGAATTTCAAAGACTATTTCAAGGAAGCTCAACTCAACAAACGAATGCAGGAAAATATTTAGATGATATTGCAAGATTAGGTAGAGCTTTTGGCATTAATTTAATACTTTCTACTCAAACTTTGAGTGGTATCAGTTCAACAAATTATCTAAAACAATTTGCGTTAAAAATTTGCTTAAAACTTAATACAGCCTCAGACTGTGACCAAATTTTAGGAGCAATGAACCACGCACCTTTTACAGCACTTACCAAAAAAGGAGAAGCAATTTATAATTCAAGAGGTGGTTTAACAGAGGGAAATATTCGTTTTCAAACAGCTTATTTAAGTGAATCCAAGTTGAGTTATTTTATAAATAATATTGCTGACGAAGTTGTAAAAAAATACGGCACAAAAGAGCCTTTCAAAAGATTTATTTATGATGGTAGTGTTTCTGCAAGTATTGAAAACAACGAGAATTTAAAAGACAAACCTTTTGAAGTTAATGACAAAAAATGTATTGTTTATCTTGGCGAACCTGCTGCATTAGTTGAAGAACATACAAACTGTACTTTAAGAAAACAAAATGAATCTAATGTTTTGATAATTGGACAAGATACTGCTTCCGCAGTATCTATCATTTATCATTCGCTATCTCAAATTGTTTCTCAAAGTTCTGACGAAAGTAAGTTTTATATTTGCGATAAGATGAACGTTGATAATGAACTCTATGGTAAATTCAATGTATTAACCGATAAGTTTTCAAATATTGAAATCGTTGAAAACGATTTAGAAATTGAAAACACTATAAATCAAGTTTTTGACGAATTAGAAAAAAGAAAACAGGATAAAACAATTACCAATCGAATTGTTTTGACATTTGTAAATATTTACAATGCAAGAAATTTAAGGAAAAGTGGTTTTAATGCCTCACCTGTTGTACAAAAATTGGTTACAATCTTAAAAGACGGTTCAAGTTTTGGCATTCATACCATTGTTTATGCTAATAGTTATGCAAATTTTAGTGCAGTTCTCGACCCTTTGCAATTAATCAATGAGTTTGAAATAAAAATAGAATTGAGAAACGGAGATGGTTATAAAATTTTTGGTGGTGCAAATATGGACACACAAAAATCTACACCAACCAGCAATAATATTGCAAATATCAAAACACCACAAAACAACGATATTCAGAAATTTAAAGTCTATACCTTGTAATATATGGCAAACTATAACGATTATTTAGAGTATTTAAAGCATATTGACAATACTACTGAACAAGAGATAAAAACAAAAATTGATGGTTTGAATGATGAGATTTCCAACCTCAAAACTTCGCTTTCTAATTTAAACAAAGTTAAGGACGACTTAACCACCGATTTAGCCAATGCAAAAAAACAAATCAACGAAAAGGTTGATTTGATAAACCTAAAAGAAACCGAATTAAAAAAAGTTTCTTCTGACTTGGTAAAAGTTCAAAAGGATTTAAAAGAAACTAATTTTAAACTTACCGAACTTGAAAAACTTCATAACATTGAGCAAAAGAAAAATACAACTATTAGCAATGAATTAACAGAAATTAAAAGTAAATATTCTGTATTAGAAAACGAAGTTAAATCAAAAAATAAAAGCGTGAACGACTACATTGTAGAAATTCAGAAATTGCATTTGGATTTAGAAAATGCAAAAAACGATTTTATTAACGCTTCCGCTTCTAATAATTCTACAAGTGAACAAATCAATAAATATCGTTCTGAAATAAGTAATCTAAATAAAACTATTGATGATTTAAGGAAGAAAAATAATTCTGCTGAACTAACAGATTTAAAAGTAAAATTGGATAAAACGGAAAGTGAATTAAATGCACTTGCTAAAAATAAAAATTTACTTGACAACGAATTAAAAACAGAAAAAGAAAGAAATAAAAATTTAAATGAATCTTTAATTAGGAAAAATGAGGAACTAAAAAATTTAGAACCTAAAAATAACTTAAAGTTTATTCTTGGAGGGTTAGCCGCAATTTTTTTAATAACTACTATAGTTATCTATAGTCATTATCAAAGTTCCGAAAGACAAGCAGAAAATTATTATTCGGAGTTAAGTGATAAATCAAGTGAATTAGAAGAAAAAGAATCTGCCTTAAATGATGTTAAAGAAAATTTAAAATCAAGTGGTAAGTATTTAATAATAAAAGATATAGAATTTGTTGTAAATAGTGGTGATAAGCATAACTCATATAATAAAAGTAATCTTAAAAGAGTACAATTAATTTTTACTGCATACTCTTTTCTTGATGAAAGTAAAGATATAACTTTTAAATTTGATGAAAGATTACCAAATGGTGGATGGGAAAAATTTAATGGTTCATATTATGAAACTAAAACTTTTACCGTTTCCCCTGGAGTTAACGAGTTAATATTCTCAAATTGGGGTTGGGAAGAAGCTGGTAATTGGCAAAAAGGTAAGCATAATTTTACTGTTTATTGTGATAATGCTTTTAAAAGTTTAAGTAAAAATTTTATAGTTGAATAAGACGTTTCAAAATAAATATGTCTATACTAAATTCAAATGATTTTAAAAGAGGTTTTAATGATGGCTATCAAGATGGTTTTGATGGCAGAGATAAGCGTTTTTTTAAATCGGGTTTATCTTTAAAATTTGCCATTCACGGCAGTAAAGCAATAGATACTTACAATCAAGGTTATAATGCAGGTTTTGAGAAAGGCAGTTACGAAAAATTAAGCAAAGAAAAACCACAATCCGTAAAAATAGAAACACCAAAACAAGAAACTAATAAAACAAATTATTCAAATTTTAATAACAATTCAATTTCAATAAATATGGCTACAATACAACAATACGAGTTACAAAGAGATAAGTTAGTAGAACTTACTCAATTTTTAAATTCTTTCAAGGAAGATATAAATCAACGAATGAGAGAATACCAGCAACGTGTTCAGCAGATGTATGAAACAGGTTTGCCTGAAAACGTGGTAAAAAACTTTGAGATGATACATATTCCAGAGACCAATCATTTAGTGATGAACATTAACCAAGTAATAGACGACAAGTCAATTCCTTTAGCAATGCAAAACATTGAACTTATGGAAAATTTAATTGCCTTAAATAGTTGATTAGCATTTATAAAAACAAATAGCACTACCACACCAACAAGGTGTTTCCAAAAGTGGGGCTGAAGTGCTTCTATGAAACATTTGTGCAAGGTTCAACATTCGTTCTTCGATTGAACTTTTGTGCTAAAAATCCCCTCCTTCGGCAATACCCAAAACGTTATGGGTAATGCTTTACCAGCTGCAAAAATTAACCAAATGTTAATCTTGAGGGATTTTTTCAATTAGCACATCGAATTTTTCAAAAAGTGAACTTTGATCAATTTTTTGAGATGAATAAAATTCTTCGACAGCGATAACAAGGATACTAATCACTTCATCTAAAAATTCTTTTTTTGTAAACAAAACTTTAAATTTAGACAATTTAGATTCTTCCGAAAAATGCGTTGTTAACCTAAGGAAGATATCATCAATAACAGCTTGTCCCTCGAAATTTTCTGGTGGTATAAATTCCGCTCTATTTACTTGATTTATTTCTTCATCTCTTATTTTTGCCAATCTTCTAGTGTACTCCAGACCAATTTCATCTTTAGGATTCAAAACAAATGCCAACACATCAATAAGTGAATGTGTATTAGAAACTATATCATCCGAAATCAAAGCTAATAAGTTTTCAGTAACAGTTTCAGAATTAATAGAAAACTTAAGAAGAGCGTAAATATCAACAATTTTGTTTGGCGAAAGAATTAGCCAATTTTGAGCATTTGGAAACTTTTCAAGATATTTTGTATGAACTTCAAAGAAAGTTTTATCCCAAGTCAAAAATAAAGGATCAACAGGATGAACTTCGACATCTTTATCACCCAAAAACTCTAACATTATACTGTCGCAGTTCCTAGTAAAAGTGGTTTTATGCTTGAAGTACTTTGACATAGCTTCTTCAAACAATCTGTTAGCCTCATCAATCTTGTATTCCTTTGATATTACTTCCTTGTAAATATTTACGTTTTCTAAAGAATATTCTATAACTGAATTTAACGATTCAATACTAGCACCTTCTACGAAACCAAACTCACCTAAAAATTCAGAAAACTTTTTTTCAGAATCAATTTCTCCGCTCTTTATGAGAAAGTTGTAAAAATTGTAAAAAACATTTCTTGATGCTCCAAGTACATGGAAGTTTTCGATTAGTGAAAATGGAATAAGCCTGAAGGCATCACGAATATGATTAGCAATCTCCCAAATATATCTTTCAGAAATATACAAATGACTTTTCTCTTTTCTCGAATAATCAATAAGTGATTTTGTCGCTTTGAAAAAATAATTATCAAATAAAGTATTGGGTTTATAAAAAAGACATAAACTAAATAAGCCAACTGAAGTGTCAATAAACACTTTTTTCTGCTTATTTATATAATTTTGTAAACGATTATTATCAACTTTACTACTGTAAACCTTTGCAGCCGCTAGCTTTTGAATAAACTTATTATCTAAACAATACTTTAATAACTCAATTGATAGTTCTTTTGCTCGCTCTTTATCTTTTAATTTTGTTTCAATAAATTTAATAAATGGTTTAAATGTGCTTTGAATATGAAACTCAGTTTCATTGGAGATAATATCTTTCAAATCTGTATTGAAATTATCAATATAAAGTTGCTTTAATTCTCGCACATAATCATCAAGGAAATCTATTTGTCCATATTTGGTTAAAATGACGGAAATATTTTTTAAAAAGACTGTTTTATCTATTTCAAATTGCTCATTTTTTCCTTTAAGAAATGCTTTTTCCTTGGGTGTTAAAGAAAATGTTTGGTCAGTTTTGTCTTTGTATATTTTCTTTTCAGTCATAAATCTACCAAGCATTCTGTCGTAAAAATCTTCATTTTCATCTACATCAAATTTTTCCTGGCACAATTCTATTATTCTATCCTTCTTAAGTTTGTCAATCGAACAAAATAATTGCAAAATAAAAGACTCTATTACTTGTATTTTAAACTCTGTTGGCCTACCAAAAGACAACAAATCATAAAACAATGTATTATCAAAATGTGAGTCACTCGCTTTAAATTTGTCTAACTCACTTATATTATATAATTCCCTTTGAATTTCCAGGATTTCCTCTGCCTCTTGTGCTAGTCTATTTGCTTCAATAAATTCTAAATTTATATTATAATCTTTAAAAGCTAATTTTGTGTAAGTTCTAATCTTCTTATTAGTCAAAGTTTTAGAATAAAAAAATATTAGATTATTACTATATCCATGTTCTTTTGCATTAATATTCGCTTTTTCAAGATCCTCGATTAGCTTTTTTTCAAAGCTGCTTTTCTCTGAAGCTGTAGTTGATTTTTGGACTGTCAATTGGTATTGTATATTCCTGCCATTGTAATCGAAAACTTTAATATCTAGTCCTGTATCGTCTTTCCCATCGGTAAAAACAATTGATTTTGAGTCATACTCATTTTGAAGATATATTTTCACAATTTTATCAAATTCACTTTTCAAAAGAGAATCTAATAATAAGACAAGTTGCTTCGTAACTGACATTTTAAAATAATTTTAAACAAAAATACATTTTTTATAAATAAGACGCACTACCAGCTCAGCGACATCTTCTTAATTAGCACGAAACTCTGCGATCCCGATAATTATCGGGACTTCCTCGCAACAAATAATAATTCCATTTAAAAAATAAAATACCACTCTGCGATTCGCTATATCAATCTTACAGAGCAAGAAAACATATTGAAACTATAACTAATAAAATTTTTTTTATAGTGTAAGAAAATAATTTATATTGCATTTAAATTAAAACACAACCATAAAATGAAAGCCCGTCTCACTATTTTACTCACTATCCTACTATCAGTTTCGCTCATCAATTGTAAAAATTCTAAAGAAGAAGAGTTAAAACCTAAACTAGTTTACGAGTCGGCTATTTTACAAGTGACCCAAATAACAGAAAACTCTTTTATACACACGTCATTCTTGCAAACCAATGATTTTGGTAATGTGCCTTGTAACGGCCTAATCGTATCTGATAATAAAGAAGTAATTATTTTTGACACACCCGTGAACGAAAAAAGTGCAGACGAATTGATTAAATGGATAAAAGAAACACTTCACTATAAAATAAAAGGTATTATTCCAACACATTTTCACGATGATTGTTTAGGAGGACTCCAATCATTTCATACTAACAAAATACCTTCCTATGCCTATCTAAAAACTATTGAACTTGCAAAAGAGAATAATTTTATTGTTCCTCAAAACAGTTTCAACGATTCACTATTATTGAAAGTAGGCAATAAAACAATTCTAGTAAAGTCTTTTGGAGAAGGACATACTCAAGATAATGTTGTTGGCTATTTCCCAAGCGAAGAGTTATTGTTTGGTGGCTGTTTAATTAAAGAATTAGGTGCTCATAAAGGTTATTTAGGAGATGCCAATATAAAAGTTTGGTCAAGTACCGTTGAGAACATAAAAAAAAGATTTCCAAACCTAACTCTTGTTGTTCCCGGTCATGGAAAATATGGAAATGCTGAATTACTGGATTATACAATTGATTTATTCAAGACGAAACATTTTGGTGAGGGTAAATTAAATGAATCTAAGTAAATTATTGAAAAAAGCTTTCTAAGTCTTTTAAATAGCTAGACGCTCTGCGATCCTCATAATTATCAAGTCCTAAATAAAATAACTTTGAATCAAGTTCGCTCAACTTTTACAGAAATATTGATTTTTTTATTAAATCCCAAGAATCATTACTTTAGCAAAAAGAACACGCTTATAAACAACGTTTATCAGACATGAACAAACTAATCAAAAAACAAATCATAACCTTATTCATACTGGCATTTTGTGGGATGAGTTATGGTCAAAGAGGCAAAGCGGTGCTTATTCTAAAAGATAGCACGCTCGTTAACGGAATGGGAGAAATAAGTGGAATTTCATCAATAGTATCCGCTAAATTTGGCAATGATACTTTAAAATACAAATCCTACACTTCAAAAGAAATCATTGGAATTGATATCCTGGAAAACAATTATTTTAGAAAATACCGGTATAAATTTGTAAAAGAAAAAGGCAAGAAAAAACGTTTCCCCGAATTGATGGAAGTTGTTTCTATCGATAGTTTAAGTCTTTATGTTCGGTTTTATGAAGGCGGTGTTTTAACCAACTCTTTTCAACACAACACAACGCACATGGGAAATTCAAATTATCCATTTTATGATAATCATGTGCATGAAATTGAAATGGAAAATGGTGAAAAAATAAAAATCAACAATAAAACAAATGTGTACACCGAATTCAGCATTCCAAGGTATAGTTATTATGTTGGTCATGGAATGAGTGATGAAGTTGAACATCTTTACACAAAAGGTTTGCCCTTTGCAAAAAACTTTAAAAACGCCATGAAAGAGTACTTTACCAATTGCCCGGAACTTATTGAAAAAGTTGAAATAGAAGCATTCAAAAATAATGAGATTTGTAAAGTATTGGAATTTTATAATCAAAAATGTATTAAACAAAATTCGGAGTAAAGAAGAGTCTTTTGCTGCGAGGTCGTCACGATAATTATCGGGATCGCAGAGCATCTGCTAAATAAGCAGTTTTTTTGGAATATGAAAGAACATTAAATAGTAACCCTTGGAAGGCCTAAACCAACAGACAACTAACAATAGACAACTAAACCATGCAACATCCAAACAATCACCAAGACAGCATCATCCTGAAAGCCGGAGAAGGAAGAACCTACAACTGTGGTACGATGACCGCCATTTTTAAAGCCGACGAAAACGAAACCAACAACCAATACAGCATTTCCGAGTGGTGGCTCGAACCCAATTCCAACGGTCCCGGTGCACATCACCACGAAGACAACGACGAAGTGTTCTACGTTCTCGAAGGCACCGCCTCACTCCTCATCGGCACCGAGTGGATTGAAGCAACCAAAGGAACCTTCATCCGCATTCCCGCCAAAACCACCCACGACTTTAAAAACCAAAGTGACAAACAAACTGGTTCCTCAATTTCTTCATCCCCGCGGATTCGAACGAAATATGCCCGCCATTGTTGACTGGTTTGAGAAAAATCCATCGATGAAATAATTTATTAGAACCATTAACAATGAAAAATTCTAAATTTCTATTGGCATTAATCATTATTACTTTAATGAGTTGCAGTCAAGCTAAAAATACTATGTCTCCCAATAAAGAGGCTATTTCTACCATACAAGTTATTTTTGATGACTATGTAAAACACCAAGAATCAACCGATTCAAAAGGTAACAAGGAACTGATGACTAAAAGTCTTAAATCCATTGAAAAAGTAACCAACCCAAATGAATTCGAATTACTAATTAACGTGTGGATGTATTACGACCCAACCGATTATATGGACCAACCGCTACTTTATACTATTCTGGAAAACAATAAACCACAAAGCGTAGAAGCTGTCAAACTTAGAATAATCAATAAAAAAGAGTGGGAAAGTGAAACATCCGCACCCTATTCTGAATTGAAAGATTTGTTACAACAATTGACTACTGAATAAAAAGAAACGTATCAAGTAAAAAAACTTAAACCACTTACAATCTAACAATTTTTGTAAGCTTTTTAATTTGTATTTTTGGATTTCATTATAGACTTCACAAAAAATTTACTTCATCAGCCAATCATAAAAATGAAACATTTTATCCTTATTCTCTTCATATCTCTCTTCAGCAGTACTATTTTATTTGCTCAAAAAATAAAAAAAGAGCAAAGTTTTGTAAAAAGCGATAACCCGCTTGAAATTAATCCAATGCAAGAATTTGAAATTAATTCAGACATTGATAGTACTTTAATTTCAAAAGAAGCCTACCAAAAGATTAAAATAGTTGAAGTTTTAATTGAAGAAGAAAAAAACAAGGAAGCTCTGGATATAATGAATTCAATACATGAAAAGGATTTTGAAAAAAACGAACTCTTCTTATTAAAAGGTATTTTAGAATTAAAACTAGACGATTTGGCAAACTCGTCAAATTCGTTTACAAGATATCTTTCTGCAACGGCCAATGATTCTATTAAAAGTGCAATATATTACACATTGGGTATTATTGATATGAAAAGAGAACTAAAAATAAGTGCCACTCACAACTTTAAAAAATCACTTGAACTGGATACTACAAATTATTCTACCGCTGCTATTTTAGGAACTATCCATTCAAACAACAAAGACTTAGAAAAAGCGTTGTTCTACTACACTAAAGCCGTTGAAATTAACCCGGGGCTAAATAATATATGGAACAACTTGGGATTTATTTACCAACAAAAAGGCAACCACCAAGAAGCAGAAAAAATTTTCAGTAAGATTATAAAAGATGAACCCGAATCGCCACTTCCCTATAACAACAGAGGCTATTCTAAACTACAACTCGGATTGCCAAAAGAAGCAATGAAAGACGTGAATCAATCCATTAAACTCTGGCCTGAAAATTCGTATGCCTTTAGAAACAGAGCCTTGATATACATCACTCTCAATGAACTAGAAAATGCTTGCAAGGACATAGAAACTGCATTGCAATTGGGTTTCACAGAAAAGTATGGCGATGAGGTTAGTTTGTTGAAACAAAAGCATTGCAAAAAATAGTTTTTTATGACAAACGCCGCTCCTCAAAAAAACCGTCCTCAAAAAAATACATAACCAAGCTACCGCACAAATCCCTTAGTATGGCAATCTCCTAAAATAATAATAGTTATGCAGTTCCAGTAAAATTTAAAACAAAACCTACAATCTTATTAATATTTTATTTAGCCATCAACCGCTCCAAATAAGCAACCTTATCTTTTTCCGCTTGCAACAACCGTTCAAACAATTTCTCCTTTTCATCATAAAGTTCAATCACTTTTTCTAGCGGATTGAAAGTACAGTTTGTAACACCAAATGCTCCAATATTGTTGCCTTGACTAGAACTATTATCATAAAAATTAAAGTAATTAATCACGTTTTCCTCAGAAAAATTCTTTATTGCTTCTTGTGAAACGCCTAATGCTTTTGCAATTTCTTGTAACTTATCATCGTCAATACTTTCACTATTTTCAATATTAGAAATAGTTTGCTGGCTCACGCCAATAGCAAAAGCCAACGCTTCTTGCTTCATGCCGCGTAGTTCCCTAATCTTACTTATTTTTCGCCCAATGTGGCCTGTTTTTTCTGCTGTGTTCATGGTATAAAAATATAAAAAAAATAAACATTTGGTCTTAGTAAACTACCAAAATTTTTGGTAAAGTACTACGCCTGTTCACTTACAAATCCAAGTGATGATGTAGCGTAAAAATGGCGTTCTTACAAAAATACAAATTTTACGTATTGGTTTATCCAAAATGTCAAATAGTTTTTAAGTAGGTGTCTTTGGCAATTTTCAAGCAAATGCTATCCGCTTTCTTCCATGCAAACCATAACTTTTTCAACATAACCAATTCTGCTTTCATACATTCGGTGTTTTCTGTGTTTTCTGTGAGAAAAAAAACCAAAACCACACCTCGCCTTTTCTTTCATACCATCCCCCTATCCTAAGTACGGATAGTGTATGAGTAATGTATGAAAAACATTATGTATAATAGGAGCAAATCAAACAAACCAAACCATATTTTTTATAACTTGCTTACCCAAACCAAAAATCATCAACTCAAACAAAAATAAAACCATGAAACCCATAGCTCCTTTCGTTCTACTCACCGTTATAGTTGCAAACACAGCATCAATGGCTCAAACCACCCGCCCTTGGAACGGCAAAAAATGTGCAGTTGTTCTCACTTATGACGATGCGTTAAACGTACACCTTGATAATGTGGTTCCCGCTTTAGATGCCTATGGTTTCAAAGGAACTTTCTACCTCATTGCCTCTGCACCCGTTGTCGCCAATCGGTTAGAAGAATGGCGAACCATTGCCAAAAACGGTCACGAACTGGGCAATCACACCCTCAATCATCCCTGCGACGGCACCTTACCCAACCGTGAATGGGTGCACCCCGAAGCCGATCTTTCCCGTTACACAATTGAAAGAGCCGTGCACGAAATCAAAATGACCAACACCTTTCTCACCGCCATCGACGGCAAAACCGAACGCACCTTTGCCTACCCTTGCGTAGACCTAAACATTAACGGCAAGCCCTATTACAACGGTCTGGAGAATGACTTTGTGGGAGCACGAGGAGCCACGCCCACCTATCCCACTGCCAAAGAAGTAGATTTAAACAACATCAATGGTTTTGTAGAAATCAGCACCACCGCCCAACACATGATTGCAGAAATTGAAGCCGCCGAAAAAGCAGGCTCCTTCATCGTATTTATTTTTCACGGTGTCGGTGGCGAACACGCCTTGAATGTAGAAACTGCCGAACACCAAAAAGTTCTCGACTACCTCCATCAAAAACAAAACGACATCTGGGTGGCCACCATGATTGACGTTGCCAATTATATTAAGAAAGAACAAGGAAAGTAAATCTACCAACCAGAAAAAAAGTATCACAAACAAAAACCACTTCAGTACCTCAAGGAAAAATACATTGAAAAAAAGTATATTTTTATTGTTTATCAATAAATATTTATTACTTTTACGGCATAACTTTAAATCAAAACCGTTATGTCAAAAAGAAAGAACATCATTTTCACAGGTCTACATATTATTGCTTGGATCATTTTTGTAGGCTTGAGTATCGAAGCAGGAGGTTTGCTTGTCAACTTCTTTTTTAGTCTCTACAGACCCGAATTCATTCCGAACCTTTATCAAAAAGTAGACTTAACCGAGATGTATTCGCAAAGCCAACTCGCTTTTTTTGGAATGTATGGGTTTATTTTGTCCATTGCACTATTAAAAGCTTATCTCTTCTATGTTGTAGTTATGCTCCAACACAAATTAGACATAGAAAAACCATTTAATCAGTACGTTGCTAAACAAATCAGTACGATGAGTTACATTACACTTTCCATCGGTTTGTTTAGTCACATCGCAAAAAAAGTAGCAGAAGGATTGATTATTGATGGTTTTAACATAGATGCGTTACAAGGGTTTTGGGTAGACAGTGAAGCTTTCATCTTAATGGCGGCAGTAATTTACGTTATTGCAACACTGTTTTCACGAGGCGTAGAAATCCAAACAGAAAACGATTTAACCATTTAAGTCATGGCAATAATTGTAAACCTTGATGTCATGATGGCCAAACGGAAAATGTCGTTAAACGAACTTTCCACCCGAGTCGATTTAACCTTGTCTAACCTCTCCATCTTAAAAACCGGAAAGGCAAAAGCAGTCCGATTTAGCACCCTCGAAGCCATTTGCAAAGCATTAGATTGCCAACCCGGTGATATTTTAGAATTTGTGGAAGATGAAAAAACTACTTAACCGAGACCAATAAAGAAAATTAAACCAACTTCTTGAAATAATCTTTCAACAACTTATCATTTTCATACGTAGGTGTAAAGATTTCCAGAATCTGCGGTACTTCTGTTTCAGCAAAAAAGTCAGAAAGTTGCTTCTCCAACGTTTCCACCGTACTCGCTTTTCGATATCCAAAACGATACATGGTTGCCAATTGTTCAGCTGTCAAACAATGAGCCGTTTCAAAGAAAGTGTGAAACGTTTCGTTTTCTTCGTGTCCGGGCAAAATGCGGAAGATGCCCCCTCCTCCATTATTGATGATGATAATTTTAAAGTTTTTTGGGATATAATTGTTCCACAACGCATTACTATCGTAAAAGAAACTCACATCGCCTGTAATTAACAACGTATCTTTTTCTGAAGCCAAAGCAGCTCCAATGGCGGTTGATGTACTTCCATCAATTCCACTAGTTCCTCGATTACAAAAAACCTCCGCCGATTTTGGTAAATCAAACAATTGCATATAGCGAATAGAGGAACTATTTCCTACTTGCAACAAAAGATTTTCCGGCAGTTGATTCACAATTTGTTCAAACGCTTTAAAATCACAAAACGGAAGATTAGCCATGTAGGCCGCGTGTTTTTCTTTTCGCAAGGATTTAATTCGCAATCCTAAATCGCGGTAATTGCTTTCAATATACTTTGTATATGGTAAAAATTGGTTGAAGAAATCACTTGCATTAGCCTCAAAATGATACGTTAAACTACCAAATGTATTGTAAGCCCTATGTCTATCTGCGTGCCAATGATGCGTTGGCGGATAATTTCGCAAGAATGATTTGATGCGTTTCGACACAATCATTCCACCAAATGTGAGCACAATATCCGGTTGAAAATCTTCAAAATCTTCGATGGAAAAAGGAGTGATAATCGAATCTATATTGTTTAAAAACGATTCATGACGCAAATTGGAAGTTGTTTCCGTCATCACCAAAACAGAAGGATCATTGGCCAAATGATTGATGATTGTTGCATCAATTTCATTCGGATCAAGTGTTCCTACAAGCACTAATTTTTTTCGAGCTGTATTCCAAATGTTGGTTGAAGCAATTACATCTTCAAATGGAATGGTTTTATATACTTTTCCAAAAGTAGAAATCATCGTATCCACCGTTGGAACAGTTATCGTTTCATACAAAGGCTCTTCAAACGGAGCATTAATATGCGTAGGTCCTGATTTTGAAAATGCTTTATTAAATGCTTCATTGATTAAAAAATCATTTTCTTCCGAAGCAATTTCGGTTAAATTGGCATTAAAATGTGTATGATTTGCCAGTACATTTTCCTGTCGAATGGTTTGTCCGTCGCCAATATCCACCATTGCTTTTGGTCGGTCGGCAGAAATAATTACTAACGGAATCATGCTGTAAAACGCTTCGGCAACAGCCGGATAAAAATTCAAAACAGCCGAACCCGAGGTGCAAACAACAACAACAGGTTTGCCAATTTGTTGAGCAATTCCCATTGCAAAAAAAGCGGCACAACGTTCATCTGCAATACTGTAGCAAGTGAAATACGGATTGGCCGTAAAGCCTATGGTTAAGGGAGCATTTCTTGAACCCGGAGCAATCACAATGTGTTGAATTCCTTTGGCATGACAAATTTCAATGATGCTTTGGGCTAACGCTATTTTGGGATAAATCATTTCTTTTTGATCAAAATTAATTGCAACAAAAAAATCATGAAGCAACAAACAAAGTTATTATTTTAACATTGAAAAAAGCTTGTTACAACGATTAAAGTTTTGTTATATTTGAACATACTTTTCAACAAATGACAATTCAAATCCGACCGTATTCCGAAGCAGATGTACCAAGCATTTTGGACATCATTAACGATAACATTTTGCATTCTACTTCTTTGTATGACTATGAACCTAGAAGCTTAGCCAAGCAAAATGATTTATTAAACGATAAAACCGCCAAAAACTTTCCCGTTATTGTAGCTGAAATCGATGGAAAAATTGCCGGATTTGGCATGTATGGCGAATTTCGCTTTCGCGATGCATATCGGTTTACGGTAGAACATTCTGTTTATGTTTCCAAGGATTTTAAAGGAAAAGGCGTGGGCGGAAAATTGCTTCAATCGTTAATTGATTTAGCCAAAAAGCAAGGTTTACACACGATGATTGGTGTGATTGATGCAGAAAACACCGAAAGTATTCTCTTTCACGAAAAATATGGTTTTAAAAATGTGGGAATTATAAAAGAATCCGGTTTCAAGTTTAATCGTTGGTTGGATTCTGTTTTTATGCAGCGGATGTTGTAAGTTTTTAAACTATAAGATTTTTTAATTTTAAACCATTAAGGTAGTAAGGGTCATTAAGTTTAAATTCTTAATGTAACTTACTACCTTAATGGTTTTAAAAAATTAGTTTATGTCTTAAAATTAGCTCGCCAACCAATCTAATATTTCTTTGTCTTTTGGACTTGTTCGCGGACTAATTACTTTTTCTAATTCGCCCTTTTCATTCAGCAAATATTTTTGAAAGTTCCATTCTACATCACTGTCCTGCAAGCCATTCTGTGCTTTTTGGGTTAAAAATTGATATAGCGGATGCATTTCTTTTCCTTTTACTGAAATTTTACTCATCATCGGGAAAGTAACGCCATAATTCTTTTGGCAGAAAGCACCGATTTCTTCATTGCTTCCCGGTTCTTGCTTCATAAAATCATTGGCCGGAAAACCGATAATTACCAATCCTTTGTCTTTATATTCTTCATACAATGCTTGAAGATCTTTGTATTGAGGTGTTAATCCACATTTGGAAGCGGTATTTACTACCATGATTTTTTTTCCTTTCAAGGAAGCAAAATCAAATTCTTTTCCTTCCAAATCTTCAACTTTGAATGTATAAATTGATTGTTTCATGGTGGTTTGTGTTGTTGAATTTTCCTTTTTTGTTTGAGCTTGATTTTGGCAGCTCATCAACATGAAAAAAGAAAAAATGATTAAAAAAGATGATTTCATAATTTTGAATTTATTTCAAATTTAAAGTTTTCTGATTTATTAACATCCTAAACAAATCACAAATGATTACTAAACTATTTTTTATAATACTTTTTATATTTAAAGTAAGATGCAATACCTAACAATGTTATCATAATCGCAGAAATATACACAAAACTTGGCGTTACCACTTTATCTCCACTGGCATACGAATGCAATCCGGTTAGGTAGAAATTCACACCAAAATACGTCATCATAATCGAATAGAAAGCGAAAATACTCATCAGGTTAAACACCCAAGTTCCCCTTAACGAAGGCACAAATCGGGCATGAATCACAAACGCATAAATCATAATACTTATTAAAGCCCAGGTTTCTTTTGGATCCCAACCCCAGTAGCGACCCCAACTTTCATTCGCCCATTGACCGCCTAAAAAGTTCCCAATCGTTAGCATTACCAAACCGATGGTTAACGCCATTTCGTTGATGTATGTAATTTCTTGAATGCTTAGTTTCATTCGCTCTTTGTTCTTTTCATTGGTTAACAAAATCAATAAAAGCGACACAATTCCAAGAATCATTCCTAATGTTAATGGTCCGTAACTACCTACAATTACTGCCACGTGAATCATCAACCAATATGAATTTAGAACCGGTTGTAAGTTAGCAATCGAAGGATCCATCCAACTCCAATGAGCAATCATCAAAATCATTGAAGCTACGAAGGCTCCCGAAGCAACGGTTAATTTCGATTTTCTGTCAAATGCCAATCCGAAAAACATCGTAGCCCATGCCACATAAATCATACTTTCGTAGGCATCACTCCACGGTGCGTGACCGGAGATGTACCAACGTGCAATTAGACCTAATGTATGTAAGACAAAGAAAAAACCGATTAGAATATGAAAAGCATTAACCGTATAATTGATGAATTTGGATGATTTAACAATTTGAATTACCGTAAAAATCAACATCAAAACACCAGCCAACATATACAAATAATACAAATTTTTGAAAATATCATATTTGTTGTATAGGATTTCCGAATCAATTCTTTTATCAGATGGACGAACTTCGCTGCCGTATTTAATTTGAAATTTCTCCATTCCGCCGATGATGTCATCAGCCATTTTATAATCTTGCGTTTTACTTGCCTCTCCTAAAATTTGCATGTAAGCCGGAAGAATATTTTTTAGGTTGGCAAGCTCAGTATCTTGGTATTCATCCAATTCCAGATAAGAAATCCACTTGTTGTTATCATCATTTGGAACCGGAAAAATTTTGAGAATGCTTCCGCTTAAAGCCGAATTTAATAACACTACTTTTTTATCTACTTCAATAAAATCACTTTGAAATTTATTAG
The DNA here is from genome assembly GCF_057652995.1 of Flavobacterium sp. T50_26. NCBI lineage: Bacteria > Pseudomonadati > Bacteroidota > Flavobacteriia > Flavobacteriales > Flavobacteriaceae > Flavobacterium > Flavobacterium sp. T50_26. Next base: position 57,022 of record NZ_JBYFCC010000007.1, on the reverse strand, counting down.
GAATGGCTGCTTTGTATGCTTCGTCTAAAAATGGACTTAATTTGTAATTTCCTTTTTCGTCAAAAAAACTAATGAATGGAGCATATTTGGCATCTTTTTCAATACCTAAAACATTTCGAATACTGTCATTTCCTCGATTTAAAAACACTAATGGCACTTCAAACCAAGCGTTTGGTGTTTGCGACATCGATAAAAAAACCTGATCGGAAGTATATCCTTTGTACTTGTCGCTTTTGCTAACTTTACGTAGTAATTCCGACGAAAAAGTATTCACCGGTTTCATTCTTCCACCCGCATCTTGAATCACTAAACGACCAAATTTTGCTGCGTGTTCGGGTTTTGGCATAGTGGTTTCAAGAAACTTCTCAACTTCAGCTAATGAAGGTCGTTGATGATTGTGATTCTCCTCAGCATTTTGAGAAAATCCCACCAACGAAAAAAGTAGAAATGAAAGAGACAATAAGGCGGATTTCTTTTTCTTCACTTTTTCCAACTTCACTTTAATATCGTTGAAACGAGTATTTTTATCAAATAAAATCGCCATCATCGCAATGTAAAGTAAAAAATAACCGATGTATGTGATCCAAGTTCCCCAGAAATCGTGATTTACCGAAAGAATTGTTCCTTTTTCATCTTGATCAAATTGAGCTTGAAAAAATCGATAGCCTTTATAATCCAAAATATTGTTCATAAAAATATGAGCATCTTGCTTTTTATCGCCATCTAAAACGGTCACTTTACTTTCAAAAGCGGAATAGCTATTGATAGTTCCGGGATATCGCTTCGCAATAAAATCATTTAATTGAATGCTGAATGGCAATTCGTAAATTTTACTACCAAACATCAAAGTAATATCCAAATCGCCCATTGAAACGGTTTGCGGAACGCCTTGTTTTCCTTTAGAACCCACTAACGTTACTTCTTTTGTTTCGCCGTTGGCTTCAACTTCTACAATCAATGCATCATCAGTTGACATATCCTTCCAATTGTTATTGGAAACGAATTCCTTTTTACCTTTCACTGGTGCGTCTGGCAAAACAAATTGAGCTCCTGCAATATTGTACAACGAACGGAACATCAGCGGTTGTAACGAATCTTTGACAACCAATCCTTTCATTTGATCGGCCATTCGCATAAAATCGCCACCAAAAGTAGATTTGATAAAAAAGGAATCTCCATCTTGAATGATGTTAATTGCTCCGTCTGTTTCTTTGTTGTAGGCAAAAAGAATTCCGTGTAAGCTTTGTACTTCGCCTTCTTTTAAATGATGTTCGTGCCGAGTTCCTCCACTCGATTCGACTAATTTTAAAAACGTTTCGCCACTTTCATCCGGTTTGATGCTTTCGGTAGCGTTCATAATAAAATTTTTATAGCGAATGGTGTATGGTTTCGCATCAAACTTATCGTTAATCGTAAAACTATTATTAGCTGCTTGCGATAAAATTAGCGGTTTTTCGATTGTTTTTCGCTTAGTTTCGCCTTTGTAATCGCCATCTGTGAAAACGGTGAGATACGTTTTATCCGAATAAAATCGTTTTTCTGAAGCACCTTCGCGGATTGGCATCATTCCTTCAAAACTGATGTATCGTGTAATAAAAGCTCCCACTAAAATGAAGATAAATGAAAAATGCAGTAATAAAGTCGCCCATTTTTCTTTTTTCCAAAGTTGATACCGTTTGATATTTCCAATAAAATTGATGACAAAAAACACCATAATTACTTCAAACCACCAAGCATTATACACCCAAATTCTGGCTGTATCTGTATTATAATCATTTTCGATAAAGGTTCCAACTGCCATCGCTGCCGCAAAAGCAATAAATAAAAAAGCCATTAAACGTGTGGAAAAAAGGAAGGAAAGTATTTTTTTGTCCATTTTGAGAAGGGTAATTTTTGAAAGCACAAAAATACTTATAAAAGAAAGAATCTTATCTATTTTTATATAATTTTTAAGGGAAGTTTAATCAGTCTTTTATTCTTATTAATTTTAATCGGAAATCGGCTGTGTTTTTATTATTTTTGACGCATGGTTTCAATCGTTATTATCGGTTCGGGAAATGTAGCTCAACATTTGATTACAGCTTTTTTGCAAAGTAATGAAATTGAGCTGATTCAAGTTTTTTCGCGGCAAAAAGAAAGTGTTTCACATTTGATTTCTTCGGATAAAATTGTTTCTGAATATGAGGAAATTAAAGATGCGGATTTATACCTAATTGCCGTTTCGGATAATGCGATTGCTGATGTTTCGACAAAACTTCCATTTGAAAATAGATTAGTTGTTCATACATCCGGTAGTATGCCGATGGAAATTTTAGATTCAAAAAATCGTCGGGGTGTTTTTTATCTATTACAAACATTTACTAAAAATAAACCAGTTAATTTCAAAGAAATTCCGATATGTTTGGAAGCGGAAAACGAGAAAGATTTTAAAACAATTGAAACTGTTGCTAAAACTATTTCATCAGTTGTACAATCTATTTCATCTGAACAACGAAAAGCATTGCATGTGGCGGCTGTTTTTGTGTGTAATTTTGTCAATCATTTGTATAAAATCGGAAATGAAATTTGTGAAGAAAATCAACTTTCATTTGAATTATTGAAGCCTTTGATTATTGAAACGGCTCAAAAAATCATCCATTTATCACCTGAAAATGCTCAAACCGGACCAGCCAAAAGGAATGATAGCGAAACAATCAATACCCATTTGAATTTTTTGTCTGATGAAAATCAAAAAGAAATTTATAAACTTCTAACTAAATTAATTATTGACGATGGCAAAAAGCTATAAAGAATTAATGAATGAAATAACCACCTTCATTTTTGATGTAGATGGCGTTCTTACGGATAGTTCTGTTCACATTACACCTACCGGCGAAATGCTTCGAATTATGAATATTCGAGATGGTTTTGCTTTAAAAGCTGCTGTTGAAAGCGGTTATTATGTTTGTATTATTTCCGGCGGAAGTAACGAAGGCGTTCGAATACGTTTGAAAAACCTCGGCATTTCAGACATTTATTTAGGATCACCTGATAAAGTGGAAACATTCAAAGAATACTGTGAAATTTACGACATAAATCCTGCACATGTTTTGTATATGGGCGACGATATTCCCGATTATCATGTGATGAAATTGGTTGGATTACCTACTTGTCCGCAAGATTCGAGTCCGGAAATTAAAGCGATTTCAAAATACATTTCACATAAAAACGGTGGGAAAGGTGCCGTTCGTGAAGTCATTGAACAAGTGATGAAAGTGCAAGGGAAATGGCATTTGTATTATGATGGGAAGCATGATTAGCTGTTGCAGGTTGCAAGTTGCGGGTTGCGAGTTGTAAGTTGCACAACGCTTTTTGTCATTCCGAAAGATGACGAAGTCGAAATAGAAATCTCCAGCGAAGCAGGCAAAAAGCGATACTTTTTGTCATTCCGAAAGATGACGCAGTCGAAAAGAGGAATCTCCTGCAAAGCAGGCAAAAAAGCGACTAAAATTTTATAAAAAAAATAATTGAACAAACAAGATGATTTATCTAAAATTAATACGCTACAAAAACCTACTCCTACTTGCATTAATGCAATTAATTTTTCGTTACGGATTTTTAAAACAACAAGATGGCTATTTAGCATTAGCAGATTGGCAGTATTTTCTATTGGTTTTGTCAACTGTTTTATTGGCTGCTGCAGGTTATGTAATTAATGATATTTTTGACCAGGAAACTGATACCATCAATCGCCCTGAAAAAGTAATTGTTGGAAAAGCCATTTCAGAATCAAGAGCTTATAATATCTACGTAGGTTTAAATATTGTTGGTGTTGCGATTGGTTTTTATCTCTCTAATTTAATTGATAAACCAAGTTTTGCTACTGTCTTTATTTTTATTGCTGCTTGCTTGTATTTTTACGCCACAACACTAAAAAAAATGTTACTATTGGGTAATCTTTTAGTGGCTTTTATTCTTGGATTAAGTGTTTTAATTATTGGTGTTTTCGATTTGTATCCAGCAACGTATGATGGCAATCGTGACAAAATGGGTTTACTATTTAAAATTCTTACCGATTATGCCATTTTTGCTTTTGTATTGAATTTTATTCGAGAAATAATTAAAGATACTGAAGATACTAAAGGTGATTATAACCAAGGAATGCAGACTCTTCCGATTGTTTTGGGTGTTAATAGAACTGCTAAAATTATATTTGGTTTATTGTTGATACCTATTTCAGTAATTTTTTGGTATGTTAATAAGCATTTGATGAGTTTTGATTTGTATTATGCTGTTTTATATGTTCTTATTTTAGTGCTCGGACCAATTTTATACGTATGGATAAAGAGTTGGAATGCTAAAACAAGTAAAGATTTTCGTCATTTGAGCATTGTTTTAAAATGGGTTATTTTCTTCGGAATTTTGTCGATTGCTGTGATTACATATAACATCAAAATCAATACAAATGCTTAGAGAAAAACTTAAATCATATAGAATAATCTTAGCATCCGGTTCGCCACGAAGACAACAGTTTTTTAAGGATTTAGACATCGATTTTGAAATTCGTTTAAAAGAAGTTGAGGAAATCTATCCACAACATCTTCAAGCAGAAGAAATCACAAACTATTTAGCTGAATTGAAAGCCAAAGCATTTGATGGAGAACTAAAACCAAACGAAATTTTAGTCACCAGCGACACCATCGTTTGGCACAAGAATCAATGTTTAGGTAAACCGAAAGACGAAGAAGATGCTTTTAGAATGTTAAAATCGTTGTCGAATTCTACGCATGAAGTAATTACATCTGTTTGTTTTAAAACAAATTCTAAAACCGAAATATTTCATGAAGTCACCAAAGTAACTTTTCTTGAACTTTCTGATAAAGCAATTCGCTATTATTTAACCAATTACAAGCCATTTGATAAAGCCGGAAGTTATGCTATTCAAGAGTGGATTGGCTACGTTGGCATCAGTAGAATTGAAGGTTCATATACTAATGTTGTTGGGATGCCCATGCATCTGGTTTATCAAAAACTAATGAATTTTATAAAATAATGTGAAATGGAATTTTTAAAACTTTATATCAAAGAAGAAATTGCAACAGGAATAGTTTTGTTGATCTATTTTATTTCTAGAATCATCACGGCAAAAATCGTACGTAGGTTTGCCAAAGTGAGTCAAACTTTAGAACACCGCTCAAATTTGATTATAAAATATTTCAATATTCTTTTAGGATCTGTTTCAATTATTGCCATTTTTATAATTTGGGGGGTTAAGCCGCAAAATGTAATTTTAGTTTTTTCTTCTTTATTTGCTGTTATTGGCGTAGCAATGTTTGCTCAATGGTCAATTTTGAGCAACGTTACATCCGGTATTATTTTATTCTTTTCTGCTCCTTTTAAAATTGGGGATACCATTAGAATTCACGATAAAGATTTTCCAATAGAAGCCGAAATTGAAGATATTCGTGGATTTCATACTTACCTGAAAACCAAAGAGGGAGAGTTAATTACCTATCCAAATAGTTTACTACTACAAAAAGGCGTAACTGTATTAAAATTTCCTGTTGAAGAGCAAGAGTTTACAGATTAACATTTTGTTGATAACACTATAACTATTTTTGCGTTATCTTCGAATCATTAAGCTATGACTCAGAAGTATCTATTATCGTTTCTTTTACTTTGTTTGTGTTTTATTTCCTATTCCCAAGAAAATAAAACTAAAACTGATTCTGCAATAAACGGTTATAACAAAATTGAAAATTATTCCAAAAAAAATAAATTTACAAAATTCGTACACAAGCTGGTATTTAGATCTACGAGTGTTAAACCTGCCAAACCAAAAAATGTTCAATCATTAGCAAAAAAACATTCTGTTTACGAAAATAAAATAATTCGAAACATTAAGATTAAAACACTTGATCCGTTTGGTTATTCTGAAATTGATACCCTAAAAAAACCGAAAAGATTTACCGAAAAAGCAGGAAACGCAATTCATATGAAAAGCAGAAATTTTGCTATTAGAAACATACTTTTACTAAAAAAGCACCAGCCTTATGATAGTTTAATTATAAAAGAATCTGAACGTTTAATTCGAAGTCAACGTTTTGTGAGACGCGTAAATATTAATTCAGAATTAACCGGAAAAAACGCTGATAGTGTAGATATTACTATTACTGTTCTAGATTCTTGGAGCTTAATTCCAAATGCAAATTTAACTCCATCAAAAGCGACCTACGAACTTTTAGAACGAAATTTTTTAGGTTCCGGCCATTTATGGGATAATCGATATCAACATGAATTGGACGATAAAAGAAGAGCCTTTTCTACACGATATGTTATTCCAAACATAAGAAACTCCTACGTTCAAACCGATTTAAACTACCAAATTGATTTAGAAAGCAATTATTCTAAAAGCATTCGAATGGAGCGAAGATTCTTCTCGCCTCTTACCCGATGGGCTGGTGGAGTTTTCTTAGAAAATCGATTAAGAAGAGACAGTTTGCCTAATCTTGAGCTAGATTATTCGCTTCAAACGTTTAAAAACAATACAATTGATTTATGGGTAGGTCATTCGTTTATACTTAAAAATGATGAACTTAAAATACAACGAAACACGAGTTTGGTAACTACTTTAAGGTACTTAAAAGTAAATTATTTAGAAGACATATCATCTGATTTTGATCCTATTAACTTCTATTCAAATGAATCATTTTGGCTTGCCGGAATAGGAGTTTCGTCTCGAAATTTCGTTCAAGATGAGTATGTTTTTAACTTTGCCATTGCAGAAGATATTCCTATCGGAAAATATTACGGTATTACCGGAGGTATGCAGCATAAAAATTTTGAAAACAGGCTCTATTTTGGGGCAAAAGCAACTTTTGGTAACTATTTCAAATGGGGCTATTTTAGTACTAACTATGAATATGGAAGTTTTTTTAAAGATAAAAAAAATCAACAAAGTGCTTTTGCTTTTCAAATAAATTATTTTACTCCATTAGTTGAAATGGGAAAATGGAAAGTTCGGCAATTTTTTAAGAGCGATATTATCATTGGAAGTCATCGCTTGGACTCTCCCGGCGATAGAATTTCTATAAACGAATCTAACGGTATCAATGGATTTAATGACCCTAAATTTCTTGGAACCAGAAAAATGCTATTTTCATTTCAAACTCAGAGTTATTCACCTTGGCAATGGGCAGGATTTCGTTTTAGTCCATTTTTTAATTATTCTTTAGCCTTTTTAGCAGATTCAAAAATAAATTTCAATGGAAGTTCAGGCTATTCAAAAATCGGTTTTGGTGCTATTATTACAAATGATTATTTAGTTTTTAATTCATTTCAAATTTCTATTGCTTATTATCCTCGGATTCCAAATCAAGGAGAAAACATCTTTAAATCAAACACATTTAAAAGCAGTGATTTTGGTTATTTAGATTTTGAAATCAATAAGCCTAAAACTGTTCTGTATGAATAAATCATGTTTTTTAACATTTTAATTACAAATTATACCTAATTTTAACATATTTGTATTTTTATTTTCATTACTTTTACACTATAATTATTCTAATTGATAACTTAAAAAAATACCACACACGATTTTATTAATTTTTTAACTAATAAATCATGAAAACGGTATGTTTATTATTAATAACTTTTCTACTATTTCCAACAAATTTTTTATTAAGTCAGTCTTATTCTGCTGTTTATAATCTTGAAGAATATAATCAAATTTCTGTTCCTTTAGACTCAATTCGTTATCATTTTTATCCTAATCTGCAAGCCTACTTTGACACAAAAAACAAAGAATATGTCTTTAAAAAAAGTGGCGAATGGGTTCGAGAAAAAACAATTCCAGATGATTACAGAGGCTACTCATTATTCAACAAAAATTATGAAATTATAAATGGTTTGGTAAACGAAGACAATCCTGAAAAACACATTGAGAAACATAAAAAAATATATCCACAAATATTTACTGCTAAAGAAATGCGAAAAAAGCTAGAAAAAATTAAGCAAAATGCTTTAACCTACAATTAGAATTGGTTTTAATAAGGGAAGACAGTCTGGATAAGTAATTTATTCGGACTGTCTTTTTTTATTGTTAAAGAAATTCTAATTAAAAAATCAACATCTTTAATTTACTATATTTGACTTTTACACAAAACTGTGCTTTCAATGGGTTTAAAAAAATACTTCGTATACTTTCTATTTTTACTTTCTTCTTCAACATTATTGGCTCATCAGCCACAAAAACCCTCTTCTGTTGAAATTTATCATCAGATTCAAAAGCTTAATTTTTTAGGTTCTGTGTTATATGTTGCTGCACATCCGGATGACGAAAACACGCGATTGATTTCTTACATGGCCAATCATGTAAAAGCCAGAACAGGCTATTTATCAATCACTCGCGGCGATGGTGGTCAGAATCTAATCGGAACAGAATTACGTGAATTATTGGGCGTAATCCGAACACAAGAATTATTAGAAGCTAGAAAAATAGACGGTGGAGAACAATTTTTTACCCGAGCAAATGATTTTGGTTTTTCAAAAGTTCCGGATGAAACCCTTAAAATTTGGAATAAAAACGAAGTACTAGAAGATATGATTTACATTATCCGAAAATTTAAACCGGATGTTATCATTAATCGTTTTGACCACCGTTCACCCGGAACTACGCATGGTCACCACACTTCTTCTGCAATGCTTTCGATTGAACTTTTTGACCAAACGTATGATCCTAAAGTTTTTCCAAATCAATTAAAATACACTTCCACTTGGCAACCTAAACGATTGTTTTTCAACACTTCGTGGTGGTTTTATGGTGGTAAAGAAAAATTTGATAAAGCCGACAAAAGCAAGTTGAATAACTTTGATATGGGCGTTTATTATCCTTCTTTTGGAAAATCAAATCAGGAAATTGCTGCTCTTAGCCGAAGTCGCCATCAATCTCAAGGATTTGGTAGCACCGGTTCAAGAGGCGATGAAATTGAATATTTAGAACTTATTAAAGGTGATGCAGCCAAAGACAACAAAAATATTTTTGAAGGCATTGATACTTCTTGGAATCGCGTAAAAGGCGGAGCATCAATAGGAAATTTAGTTACTCAAATTGAAAAGGATTTTGATTTTAAAAACCCATCGGCGAGTATTCCAAAATTAACCGAAGCTTACTCGTTAATTCAAAAATTGGATGATGAACATTGGAAAAAAATCAAAACAGAAGAAATCAAAAAAATCATTGCTGGTTGTGCCGGATTATTTTTAGAAGCAGTTGCTGAAGCACAAAGTTCAACTCCGGGAAGCAAGTTAAAAGTGAAATTGGAAGCCATCAATCGCAGTAATCAAAAAATGGTTTTAAATGGTATTAAAACAAATCCTTCATCAATTACAACTTTTTCAACTGCTTCTTTAACAAATAATCAACCGCAGTTTATTGATGTAGAACTTCAACTAGATAAAAATCAGGAATATACTGCTCCTTATTGGCTAAAAGAGCAAGGAACTGTTGGAATGTATGCCGTTTCTAATCAAGAAAATATTGGAATACCGGATATCATTAGAACAATTTCAGTTACTTTTTTGGTAGAAATATATGGTGTCGTAATTCCTTTTGAAAAAGAAGTGATTTACAAATATAATGATGAAGTAAAAGGCGAAGTTTACAAACCTTTTGATGTTATTCCGGTGGCAACTACTTCTATTTTAGACAAAGTTAAAATCTTTAATTCTGAAAAAAGTAAATCGGTTGGAGTAAAAATCAAAGCCGGAAAAGATAATGTAAGCGGAAATGCATTTCTTACTGTTGCTCAAGGTTGGAAGGTTTCTCCCGAATCCATTCCTTTCCAAATCAATAAAAAAGGAGGCGAAACAACAGTTTATTTTGAAGTCACTCCTCCCAAAAATTCAGTTGAAATCACAGCGACAAGTTATGTTGTAGTTGAAGGCGAAAAATTAGACAAAGAACAAATCAACATTCAATACGAACACATTGCTCAGCAACAAGTTTTAGCAAATTCTGAAGCCAAATTTAGCAAGTTAGATATCATTATCAAAAATGAAAAAATAGCTTATATCATGGGTGCCGGCGATGAAGTTCCGCTTTATCTTTCGCAAATGGGATATGACGTTACTGTTGTAAAACCTGAAGAAATCACACTTGAAAATCTTCAAAACTTTCAAGTTGTTGTTATGGGAATTAGAGCTTACAATACAGTTGATGAATTGGCTTTCAAGCAACAATTATTATTCGATTTTGTTAAGAATGGCAATACAATGATAGTGCAATATAATACAACAGGAAAATTTACTGTAAAAGAATTAGCTCCATTTTCCTTAAAATTGTCAAGAGACAGAGTTACCGAAGAAGATGCCGAAGTTCGTTTCTTAGCTCCAAATCACAAAATACTAAACTTTCCTAACAAAATAACTTCCAATGATTTTAAAGGATGGATTCAAGAGCAAGGTTTGTATTATCCCAACGAATGGGACGCAACCTTCACGCCTATTCTTTCATCTAATGACAAAGACGAAAAACCAAAAAATGGTGGTTTATTGGTAGCTCAATACGGAAAAGGATACTATATTTACACCGGTTTGAGCTTCTTTAGAGAACTTCCGGCAGGTGTTTCAGGAGCATATCGCTTATTTGCAAACATGATTTCTATCGGAACAAAAATAAATTAGAACATGGAAGAGAAAAAAAAAATAGCCATAAAAAGCATTTACATTTGGGTATTAGTTGCTAATGCTCTTTACATCATTTTGTTTTACTTTATTAAGACTTATTTTTCCTAATCCATGCAAACACTTGATTGGTTTATACTCGTTTTTACACTACTTTTTATTGTAGTCTATGGTGCATGGAAAACAAAAGGCAGCGAAAATGTAAAAGAGTATATCTTAGGAAACAACGAAACCAAATGGTGGACAATTGGAATTTCGGTTATGGCAACACAAGCCAGTGCGATTACTTTTCTTTCCACACCAGGTCAAGCTTTTCATGACGGAATGGGGTTTGTGCAATTCTACTTCGGATTGCCAATAGCTATGGTAATTATCTGTGTTTTTTTCATACCAATATATCATAAGCTTAATGTTTATACGGCTTATGAATTTTTAGAAAACAGATTCGATTTAAAAACCAGAAGTTTAGCAGCCGTTCTTTTCCTAATTCAAAGAGGTTTGGCAGCGGGAATTACGATTTATGCTCCGGCCATTATTTTATCTTCCATTTTGGGATGGAATCTAAACTTACTCAATTTCATTATCGGTGTTTTAGTGATTATTTACACCGTTTCCGGCGGAACAAAAGCCGTGAATGTAACCCAAAAGCAACAAATGTTCATCATTATGTTGGGAATGTTCATTGCTTTTTATTTGATATTAAGCTATCTTCCCGAAGAAGTTTCGTTTAGCAACGCTCTTCAAATTGCAGGCGTAAATGAAAAAATGAATATTTTGGATTTTTCTGTTAATCCAAATAGTCGTTACACATTTTGGAGCGGAATAACCGGCGGATTATTTTTGGCTCTCTCCTATTTTGGAACCGATCAATCGCAAGTGCAACGCTATCTTTCCGGAAAATCGGTTCGTGAAAGTCAACTCGGACTTATTTTCAACGGATTTCTGAAAGTGCCGATGCAATTTTTTATTTTGCTTACCGGAGTAATGGTTTTTGTTTTTTTTCAGTTTAATAAAGTGCCGCTAAATTTTAATCCAACCAGCCAAATTGCGGTTGAAAAATCAATTTATGCAGAAGAATACAAAACATTACAAAAAGAACTTGAAGAAATTCATGAAGAAAAGAAAATTGTAACTCTCACATACGCCAATCAACTAAATATTGATGTTGACAATTCTACGTTACGAAAAAGAATGATAGGTTTATACGAAAAAGAAAAACTACTAAAAGAGGAGGCAAAAACCATCATTAAAAGTCTAAATCAAGAATCGAATGACAAAGATTATGTGTTTATTCATTTTATTCTTCATTATTTACCAACCGGATTGGTGGGATTATTGTTGGCCGTTATTCTTTCAGCAGCCATGTCTTCTACAGCTTCAGAATTAAATGCTTTATCATCCACAACCGTAATCGATATTTATAAACGGAACATAAAAGGTGAAAAATCAGATAAACATTTTGTTCTTGCTTCAAAATTTTTCACTTTTCTTTGGGGTGCAATTGCCATTCTTTTTGCTTGTTTCGGAACTTTAGTAGAAAATCTTATTCAATTAGTCAATATCATTGGTTCTGTGTTCTATGGAACCATTCTTGGCATATTTCTTGTAGCATTCTTTATTAAATTTATTAAAGGAAATGCAATTTTTTATGGTGGTGTTATTAGTCAGTTAGTCATTTTTGTGATTTATTACCAATGCATTCATATTTATCCTTCCGGAAAAGAAATATTAGGCTATTTATGGCTAAATGCGATTGGAGCGGCACTTACCATTGGATTGTCCTTTTTGATTCAGGTTTTATCAAAGCCTAAACTTAACTAAGTTTGTTATGTATAAAAATTTACTTGGATTTATATTGATCCAGTTGTTTTCATTTGGATTATTTGCCCAAGAAGTAACCGTTAAAGATGAAGTTTCAGGTGAAAGTCTTGAAGCCGTTACATTTAATTCCAATCAACACAAAATTTCAGCAGTTACTAATCAAATGGGAATTGCTAATCTTACTGATTTTAAAGATGTTAAGAAAATAAATATTCGAATGTTAGGGTATGAAACCTTAACATTGAGTTACAGCCAAATTGAAAGACAAGGATTTAAACTTTTTTTAACACCCGAAAGCACATCACTCAATGAAGTGGTTCTATCCGCTTCAAAGTGGGAAGAATCCAAAAAAAGTGTACCGAATTCCATCATTACATTCAAACCAAAAGACATAATTTTAGCCAACCCGCAAACCACAGCGGATTTGTTAACGAATACCGGAAAAGTATTTGTTCAAAAAAGTCAACTTGGAGGAGGAAGCCCAATGATTCGCGGTTTTGCAACCAACAGAGTTTTAATTAATGTAGATGGAATCCGAATGAATAATGCCATTTTTAGAAGTGGAAATGTGCAAAATATCATTTCAATTGATGCTAATTCTATTCAAAATACCGAGGTCATTCTTGGACCCGGAACTGTTATTTATGGTAGCGATGCCATTGGTGGAGTTATGAATTTTTATACGTTAGAACCTGAATTCACACCCAATAAGAATCAATATTATTTTGGAAATGTTATGAGCCGATGGTCGTCTGCCAATAACGAAAAAACATTGCATTTCGATTTGAATGTTTCCTCCAAAAAATGGGCTTTTGTAACCTCTGCTTCCTTTAGTGATTTTGAAGATTTACGAATGGGAAATCATGGGCCGGATGCGTATACTCGACCAGATTATGTGCAAACCGTTGACGGTGTGGATGAAATTATCACAAATGACAACCGTGAAATGCAAGTAGCTTCCGGTTACAATCAAATTAATTTCATACAAAAAGTAGCTTATAAACCAAACGAATTTTGGAATTTTACGTATGCTTACCACTATTCTACCACTTCTGATATCAACCGTTATGATCAATTATTAAGAAGAAGAGAAGGAAATCTTCGCTTTGCAGAATGGTACTATGGTCCGCAAGAATGGACGATGCATCATCTAAAAATTAATTACACCAAAGGAAATAAATGGTTTGATAAAGCCCAGTTTAATGCTGGTTTTCAACAATTTGAAGAAAGTCGTCACAATCGAAACTTTAACGGCTTAACTCGAAACAGTAACATTGAAAATGTCGATGCCTATTCCTCAAATTTCGACTTCATTAAAAAATTTGGTTCAAAAAATCGAATCTCCTACGGTTTAGAATATATTTTGAATAATATAAATTCAATCGGATTTCAAAGAAACATTGAAACCCGTGAACAACAAAATGCTCCCTCCCGTTATCCGGATGGTTCAAAATGGCAATCGCTGGCAGCATATTTGCAATATGAAAATAAATTATCAGATAAATTCACTTTTCAATCGGGACTACGTTTTAATCAAATTTGGTTAGATGCAACTTTTGACAAAACGTTTGTGGATTATCCGTTTGATGAAACTAAAATAAATACGAGTGCTTTTACAGGAAGTGTAGGTTTTACCTATCTAGCTACAAAAAATACAGCTTTATTTTTTAATGCCGGAACAGCCTTTCGTTCACCAAATGTGGATGATGTGGGTAAAATTTATGAAAGTACGCCCGGAAATTTAGTGGTTCCCAATCCAAATTTAGAATATGAATATGCGTATAATGCAGAAATTGGCATTCGACAAAAATTAGTAAAATCAATTTCGTTTGATGTAACCGGATTTTACACTCATGTGATAGATGCTCTAGTGCGAAGAAATTTCACTTTAAATGGAGAAAGCACCATCGAATTTCAAGGCGAAGTGAGCAACATTCAAGCCATTCAAAATGCGGCAAAAGCCAATGTGTATGGAATTCAAGCAGGATTAAATGTTGAACTTCTGCCCAATTTAAATTGGAGAACAAACGCCAATTGGACCAAAGGCGAAGAAGAATTAGATAATGGTGATAGTGCTCCTTTACGACACGCAGCTCCATTTTTTGGTGATACACGTTTGAGTTTGAAAACCAATAAATGGACAACTGATTTATTAATGGTTTATAATTCCAAAATCAATGCAGAAGATTTAGCTCCATCAGAAGTTGAAAAAGACTATTTATATGCTACTGATGCTAATGGAAATCCGTATGTGCCGAGTTGGTACACGTTAAACCTCAAATCAGTATATAAACTCAACGAAACCTGGTCTTTTTCGGGTGGAATTGAAAATATTACAGATCAACGTTATCGTCCGTATTCCTCAGGAATAACAGCTGCAGGAAGAAACTTTATTTTATCTGTTCGAACAGCTTTTTAAAATAAATTTGAAAACAAAAAAAATCCTATCACACGAAATGATAGGATTTTCAATTTATAAAAAGTAAGATTATTTTTTACTCCACTCAGCAATGCTGTCTTTGTTCATTTTAACATAATCAGCATTACCTGCTTTTTCAGCAGCTTCTAAAGAGGCTTTCGCTGTTTCAATAGCACCTTTTCTATCTCCCGCTTTCGCTTGAATTTGAGATTTTAAACGGTTATACCAAAATGGCGTTCCTTTAGCCGCTGTCATTTCAGTTGCTTTGTTAACATACTCTAATGCTTTATTGATATCTCCATTTGATTGATAATAATATTGAGCTGAGGCAAAATAATCACTCGCTGCAGGCCCGGCTAATACTTTTTCAATGTTTGCCATCGCTGTTTTCTTAGTAGGAACTTCGATTTTTACAGCTGCAACAGTTTTTTCCCAAGAAAATTCTAAATGAGCAAAATCATTATCCACATTATTTAACGAAATTGTAAAAGTTTCAACATTTCTGTTTAATGTTTCCGGTTTCACATTTACGCGAGCGGCTACTTTAGACTCTTCAAATTTCTCTGGTGTTCCCCAGTTTTCAGTGTCTGTATAGAAAATCACTTCCCAATTATCTGCTTTTGGAGTAACAAAAAGTGCATATTTACCTTTTTTCAAGGTTTTTCCATCCACCGTCACATCATCACTAAAAGTAATCATTGAGTTTTGATTAGCTCCCGTTCTCCACATTTTACCAAAAGGAACTAAATCACCAAAAACGGCTCTTCCCTTTGCACTCGGACGACTGTAATCAATTTCAATATCTGTTAAACCAACAGTTTGCTCAAAATTAGCTCTCGGACTTGCTGCCGGAGTTTTTACTTGTGCAGTAACTGCGAAAGAAGCAACAAAAAATACCGCTGCTAGTACTATTTTTTTCATAATTAAATAAGTTTAGTTAATTCTTCAAATTTACAGTTTAGAATTGGCAGAAACTGTTAAAGAAAGTATAAATCGAAAATATTTTGTTTAACTTTTTGTTCAAAATAATAAACAATAATTATCTTTACAAAAAAATTATATGAAAATATATACATTACAAACCAAACAAAATCTTCCCATTTCTATTGATGAAGCTTGGGAATTTTTGTCAAGTCCAAAGAATTTAAAAACTATTACTCCTACTTATATGGGTTTTAATATCCTCAGCGGGGCAGAAAAACCTATGTTTCCGGGACAAATTATTCAATATATTGTTACTCCGGTTTTGGGCATTCCAACCAAATGGGTGACTGAAATTACACATGTTCGTGACAAAGAATACTTTGTAGATGAACAACGATTTGGACCTTATGCATTGTGGCATCACAAACATTTTCTAAAAGAAATTCCGGGCGGAGTTGAAATGGAAGACATTGTGGACTATAAACTTCCAATAGGAATTTTGGGTCAATTAGTTCATCCGATATTGGTTAAACCTAAATTGAAAGAAATATTTGATTTCAGACAAAAAAAATTAATTGAACTTTTTGGAGAATTTAAAGGATAAAAAATGAAAAATATCTTATTAATAGGTGGTTCGTATGGAATTGGATATGCCATCGCAAAAGAATTACAATTTGAATGCAAAGTGTTTGTAGCTTCCAGAACATTTGAAAATAGTGATGATTTAAATGTCGTACATATTCCATTTGATGCATCAACAGATATATTAGATACATCTAAACTTCCCGAAGTTATTGATGGATTAGTTTATTGCCCGGGAAGTATCAATTTACGTCCGTTCAAAGGTATAAAACCTGAAACGTTTGAAAGTGATATGAGCATCAACTTTATTTGTATGGTAAAAGTTATTCAAGCTGTTCTTCCGCAATTAACTGCTTCCAATCAATCCAGTATTGTGCTTTTCAGTAGTGTTGCCGCCAGTATGGGAATGCCTTTTCACACTAGTGTTGCGGCCGCAAAAGGTGCTGTAGAAGGATTTGCAAAAGCTCTTGCCGCCGAATATACTCCAAAAATAAGAGTCAATGTGATTGCACCTTCCTTGACAGATACGCCTTTGGCTGATAAATTTTTGAATAATGATGTGAAACGCGAAAAATCGGCAGAACGTCATCCGCTCAAGCGATTTGGCACAGCCGATGATTTGGCTCAAATGGCTACTTTTCTTTTGAGTGATAAAAGTAGTTGGATTTCGGGGCAGATTTTTCATGTTGATGGTGGAATGTCCACTTTGTTAATTTAGTTTAAGATTGTTTAAAATGGTTTAAATTTGTTTAAAGCTGTTTTTGATTTTTTGGATTTTTACATTTTTTTATATGACAATTTTCTGGTTCCGAAGAGATTTACGTTTAGATGATAATATCGGCTTATTTCACGCTTTAAATAGTGATGAAGAAGTACTTCCCATTTTTATTTTTGATGAATTTATACTTTCTCAATTACCAAAAGATGATGCTCGGGTAACTTTTATTCACGAATTACTTTCTAAAATTCAAAAACAATTAGAAGAAAAAGGAAAATCATTAGCTGTTTTTTATGGAAAACCTGCTGAAATTTTTCAAAAGTTAATTACTGAAATTAAAATCTCAACCGTTTATACCAACCATGATTATGAACCATATGCTCGCAAAAGAGACAAAGAAATTTATCAGTTATTCAAAGAAAATGAAATTGAGTTTAAAACCAGTAAAGATCAGGTAATTTTCGAAAAAAGCGAAGTGGTTAAAGATGACGGTTTGCCTTATGTGGTTTATACTCCGTATTCAAAAAAATGGAAAGAAAAGTTTAAAACGATTCAGTTAGTTCATTACGAATCAGAAAAAAAGTTAGATAAAATTACAAAACACTCCTACCCTTTTTTAAGTCTAAATGATATTGGTTTTGAACCATCAAAAATCAAAGTTTCATCATTTGATATTTCAAATAAATTAATTTCAAATTATGAAGCTACTCGAAATTTTCCTTCTGTTGAAGGCACTTCGATGTTGGGAGCCTATCTTCGATTTGGGGCTGTTTCCATCCGAAAAATGATTGCAAAAGCCATCGAAAATAAAAACGAAACGTTTTGGAACGAACTCATTTGGCGTGAATTTTTTATGCAAATTCTATGGCATTTTCCACATACTATCAACAAAAGTTTCAAAGAAAAATACGACCGAATTGACTGGAATAACAACGAAGAAGATTTTAAAAAGTGGTGCGAAGGTAAAACCGGTTACCCGATGGTAGATGCCGGAATGCGTGAACTCAATGCGACCGGACACATGCACAACCGCGTGCGAATGATTGTTGCCAGTTTTTTATGCAAACACTTACTAATTGATTGGCGTTGGGGCGAAACCTATTTTGCTCAAAAATTGTTTGATTATGAACAAGCGAGTAATGTTGGAAATTGGCAATGGGCAGCCGGTTCGGGTGTGGATGCTGCTCCGTACTTCAGAATATTTAATCCGACAGAGCAAATTAAGAAGTTTGATAAAGATTTAAAATACATCAAAAAATGGGTTCCTGAAGTTGAAACTTCTGCTTATGCCAAACAAATCGTAGACCACAAAGAAGCGAGAGAACGCTGTTTGAAAGTTTACAAAGAAGCAGTTGGATAAAATAACCATTTTGGTAATAAGTGTCATTAAGATATGTTTGTTAATAAAACTTAATACCTAAATGGTTTAAAATAATTCTTCATTTTTTAAAAGCAATAAAATGAATATTGTTTGGTTCAAAAGAGATTTGCGATTATTGGATAATGAGGCTCTCTTTCGAGCTTTAAAATCGAATGAGCCTACGCTTTTACTTTACATTTTTGAACCTTCTTTGCTCCACGATCATCATTACAGTCAACGTCATTTTGATTTTATTAAACAGTCATTGGAAGAACTTCAAACTCAATTGAAACCTTATAAAACACAAATTTTAATTATTGAAAGCGAAGCAGTTGAAGCGTTTGAAAAAATCAATCAAATTCAATCCATTTCATCATTATTTTCTCATCAAGAAACCGGAATTAAACTCACTTTTGATCGTGATAAAGCGGTTGCGACATTTTGTAGAAATAATCAAATTACTTGGAATGAATACATTACCAACGGCGTAAAACGAGGCATATCAAACCGAAAAACGTGGAAAGACGATTGGGTTGAATTTATGGATTTTCCACAGTTTCCATTTCAACCAAAATTAAATTCATTTCTTACTATTGATAACTTTGAAAAGCTAAGTTCAACTTTCAAATCTGTTTCACTACTAACTTCAAAAAACACACCTTTTCAAAAAGGAGGAACTTTAACTGGAATGCGGTATTTAAATTCCTTTTTGAAAGAAAGAGTTGCAAATTACAGCAGACATATCTCGAAACCTGAATTAGGAAGACACAGTTGCAGTCGGATTTCACCTTATATTGCTTGGGGGAATATTTCCATCCGACAGGTTTGTCAACTCGCTTTAAAATTTAGAGATCAGAAGAAAAATGTACGTCAGATTGATAATTTTGCTTCACGGTTACGATGGCAGGCTCATTTTATTCAGAAATTTGAAATGGAATGCCACATGGAATTTATTGCTGTTAATAAAGGATATCGAACGCTTAGTCAAACTGTAATCCCAGAATTTCACCAAGCTTGGATCGAAGGTAAAACCGGCGTTCCTCTTGTAGATGCTTGTATGCGATTTTTAAATACAACTGGTTACTTGAATTTTAGAATGCGAGCCTTAGTTGTTTCATTTTATACACATCATTTATTTCAACCGTGGCAAAATTGTAGTCCGCACTTGGCCAGACAATTTCTTGATTTTGAACCGGGTATTCATTATCCACAAATTCAAATGCAGGCGGGAGTGACCGGAATCAACACTTTGCGAGTGTATAATCCTGTAAAAAATTCGTATGAACACGATCCGGATGGAATTTTCATAAAAAAATGGGTGCCCGAATTAAATTCTATTCCAACTGAATTTATTCATGAACCGTGGAAATTAACTCCTATTGAACAAATGCTTTATGATTTTGAAATTGGAGCAGATTATCCTTTTCCTATTGTAAACTTAGAAGAAGCAAGACGATTTTCGAGTGATTTTTTTTGGTCGATGCGAAAAAACGGTGAAGTTAGAAATGATGGTATTCGAATTATTGACAAACATACACTGTCTGACAGAATTGATAAACGTTAATTTATAGGTATTCTCACTAAAATTGATTATCTTACCAAAAATAAAAACTAACTATTATGAACAAAAATGTAATTCTTGCTTCTGTTTTCACCACTTTATTTTTAATTTCTTGTGGTAAAAAAGAAGAAAAACCTGCAGATACAATCATCATTGAGCAACCATCTGAAACTGAAACACCTCCTCCAGCTCCTGCTGAGCCAGTTGAAGAAGATGGAACATCATTAGAGATTGGTAAAGATGGTGTTAAAATCAACACCAAAAATGGTGATAATAAAACCACGATTGATGTGTCTGATAAAGATGCTAAAGTAGAAATTAAAGATTAAATTTTATCAAATTCCCCTTCAAAAAAAGGGGAATTTTTTATTTATTTGATGTTTCTTATCGACTCAAAACTCAATTCATTAAAATGACTGATGACTTTATCGGCTAATGAATAATCTTGTAGTTTTGAATGAAAACTATCATAACCAACACAATATATTCCGGCGGATTTGGCTGCTAAAATGCCGTTGGTGCTATCTTCAATTACAATGCAGTTTTGAACATCAGTATTTGCCAATTCTGCAGCTTTGAGAAAAATAGCAGGATGTGGTTTTGATTTCGGAAAATCTTCACCTGAAACTTTGTATGTGAAGTATTTATCCAACATAAATCGATTAAAAATGCGTTGAATGGTAACATTCGCAGAAGAAGAAGCCAAAATCAATTGCATTCCGTTTTGATGTAACTCTTTGATTAAATCTTCTACTCCATCCAATAAATACAAATCTTCTTTTTGATCAAAGGCATCATTGAATAAATTTCGCTTGGTTTCTACTAAAGTTTGAACGTCTTCTTTTAAGTCATAGATTGTTTTCAAACGTTCATAAATATTTTTGGTAGAATTGCCTGTAAACGATGCATACATTTCAGGTGAAACGTCAATGTTTAATTGTTTAAAATGTTGAACATACGCAAAATGATGCACCGGTTCGGTGTCAACGATTACGCCATCCATATCGAAAATTACGGTTTGTATCATAGGGAGTTGCTGAGTTGCTGAGATTCTGAGTTGCTGAGAAGCTGAGAAACTAAGTGGTTTAAATGGGTTTGAAAATTATTTTACTTTTCTTGTTTTTGCTATTTGATTTTTCTATTGTTTTATAATTGTCAATTCGCAGATAATAAACTCAGTAACTTAGTTACTCAGCGACTCAGCCACTATCTTTTCAACAAATACTTCACCACCGTTTCCGCAGCATGCAATCCAAACAAGCAAGGCATCCAGCTGTTTGTTCCGTAAAATGATTTTTTAAAGTTTTTGCCGTCGGTCATTTTTAAACTTGTTTCATCCGGCATTTCAGTAGAATAGACAGCTTTAATTCCCTTAGAAATTCCTTCTTTCTTTAGTCGCTTTCTGATTGTTTTGGCTAGCGGACAATATTCTGTATTACTGATGTCTCGCACTTTCACTTTGGAAGCTTCATATTTTCCACCTGCTCCCATATTACTGATAACTTTCACTTTTTTGCGTTTGGCAGCGATAAGTAAATTTAATTTTGGAGTTATACTATCGATACAATCCAAAACATAATCAAAATCGGAAGTAACCAATTCAAAAGCTCGTTCCGGTTCTAAAAACTCTTCTAAGCGAGTAAGATTTAATTCCGGATTAATATCCATCAAACGATCACCAACCACGTGCACTTTTGGCATTCCAACCGTAGAATGCAAGGCCGGTAATTGACGGTTTACGTTTGTAATATCCACCACATCGCCGTCCACAATGGTCATGTTGCCCACGCCGGCACGAGCAAGAAATTCGGCTGCAAATGAACCTACTCCGCCTAAACCCACTACGAGTACATTTGCGTTTTTTAAATTGTTTAATCCTTCTGTTTTAAATAAGAGCTCCGCTCGTTCTTGCCATTTAGCCATATCGGTTGTCTGTTGTCTGTTGTCTGTTGTTGGTTATCTGTTGTCGGTTATCCGTTGTCGGTTGTTGGTCGTCGGTTGTTGGTCGTCGGTTTTTACAAACTTTGGCGGAAAACTTTTTCAAAATTTGTTTTTATGATTGACTTTAATTCTTCAATTTCTATATTTTTATAGTTTGCTGCTAATGCGTAAACTTCTTCTACTGATTCTTCAATTGTATCGGTTTCCAGAAAAAATCGATTGTTTGGTACGGATTGAAAAACTGATTTCAACTCCGGATTTCGCAATAAATATTTTCCGAAGGAAAGGTAAAATCCGTTATCCAAAAGTTGCTTTGCTGTTTGTTCATTTTTTGAAAATCCGTGAATAATCATTGGAACTGTGACATTTTGTTCGTTTTTGATTTGGATAATTTCCTGAAAAGCAGCAACGCAGTGCAAAACTAATGGTTTTTGATGTTTTTCTGCTAATAAAATTTGTGCTTTGAACACTTTTTCTTGAATTTCAATTGGAATTTCGATGCGTTTGTCTAATCCGCATTCGCCTAAAGCGAGGCACTTTTGATGAGAAAGTTCTTTGTCAATTATATGTAAATCAGATGACAACCTGCTTTCGTCAATATACCAAGGATGAATTCCGATGGAATAAAAAGGTACTGAATTATCAAATTCCCACGGGTATTGATTGACCAATTCGAGGATGTTTTCTTGGCTGGTGAAGTTGTGTGTATGGAGGTTGAAGAGTTTGGACACGGATTTCACGGATTTTCACGAATTAATAATCTCACTAAGCAAAAAAGTAAACTTACTTCTTAAACGCCTTTACCCCTGCTTTTATTTCCACTTTTAAATCATTTTCTTGTGGAACGATTGGGCAGGAATACACTTCGTTGTAGGCACAATACGGATTGTAGGCTTGGTTGAAATCAACTGTCCAATTTTTTCCTTTTTGGATTTCGAGGTCGATGTAGCGGCCACCACCATAACTTTCTAGACCGGAAGTGTAATCGGTGAAGGGAAGGAATAAGCTGTTTTTGTAACCGGGTTTTTTGGAAAATTCAACATTTTGATAGACGTTTAATTGACACGGAATTCCGTCGATATCAAAATGAAGTTCGCCGTATTTCACGTAAATTGGTTTTCGTGAAGTAGTCGTTTTCATTTCAAACGGTTTTTCTTTTTTGGTTCGAATGAACTTGGCTGTCACAAAGTATTTTTCGTTGATTGGAAAAAATTCCAATTCCTTAAAAACAGCTACATCTTTTTTCTTGAGCGGACTTTTGGCTGTATCTGCGTAATGTTCATTCATATTTTTTTGAAATTGAATGACAGAGTCGCGTTCAAATTTTTGTTGAGAAAAAGCTAATTGTGTAAGCAAGAAAAGAAAGACTACGTTTTTCATTGTTGTGTTTTTACAAAAATAGGAAATTGATTGTTAGGTTTTAATGAAAATATGCGAAGAAAAATGTTCGTGTGAAATGCGTAGTTGATGCAAATTCTAGCCCGGATAGTAGTGAAAAGCCTTTTGAAGGATTGTTGTATTTTTTCTGGGCAAAAAAAAGCAACCAAAGGAAGCTCTTTTTTTGCCATAGAAAAAAAACAACAAGACAAAAAAGCTTGGAACGAATAGCCGGAATAGCTTCTGAAAAAAATCACACACATTTTTTGTTGTTATGTTAGCTTTTTAAACACACGCAACTTTGTACATTTGCAGTACTCAATTTTTACCGATGCTTAAGACTGCTTTTTCGAGGTATATTAATAATTTTCGTGGGTTTACGCGAGAGATTTGGATTTTAACGATTATTACTTTTATTAATCGGGCGGGTACGATGGTGTTGCCTTTTTTGTCGAAATATTTGAAGGAAGATTTGGATTTTTCGTATCAGCAAGTGGGCTGGATTATGGTTTGTTTTGGGTCGGGTTCGATGATTGGCTCTTGGGTTGGCGGGAAATTAGCGGATAAAATTGGCTTTTATAGAGTGATGATTTTCAGTTTGATGAGTACCGGAATATTGTTGTTTATCTTTCCGTTTATTACTGAATTTTCTACACTTTGTATTGCTTGGTTTTTTGTGATGATTATTGCCGATATGTTTCGACCCGCAATGTTTGTGTCGCTGGGAGCTTATGCCAAACCTGAAAATAGGACGAGAGCATTGACTTTGGTTCGACTTGCCGTGAATTTAGGTTTTGCGGCCGGACCTGCTTTGGGCGGATTAATTATTATGAACATTGGTTATTCCGGACTTTTTTATGTTGATGGAGCTTCGTGTATCATTGCGATTTCTATTTTTTGGATGTTGGTGAAAGAAAAGAAAAAGC
Organism: Flavobacterium sp. T50_26; assembly: GCF_057652995.1. Taxonomy (NCBI): domain Bacteria; kingdom Pseudomonadati; phylum Bacteroidota; class Flavobacteriia; order Flavobacteriales; family Flavobacteriaceae; genus Flavobacterium; species Flavobacterium sp. T50_26. Next base: position 32,731 of record NZ_JBYFCC010000007.1, on the reverse strand, counting down.
CGGTTAATGAGCATATTGATGAATTTGAAGCACCGCATCGTTCGGTATTTAAGGATCGTCCGTTTTGGGTTTTTCTGTTTGTGAGTTTTGTGACGGGAATGATTTTCTTTCAATTGTTTACAACGCTTCCACTTTATAATAATGAGCAATATGGTTTGACGGAACTTGAAACCGGTTTGCTGATGACGTTGAACGGATTTCTGGTTTTCTTACTGGAAATGCCCATTGTTGGGTACTTTGAACGCAAAAAAGTGGATAAAATGAAGATTGTTATGCTGGGTTCACTTTGTATGGCTTTAGGATTTTTTGCGTTGCTTTTTAACGTTTGGGTTGGAATTTTAGTTATTAATATTTTGTTCTTAACCTTTGGCGAAATGTTTGCGTTTCCGTTTTCTAATTCTTTTGCTTTAAGTCGAGCACCTCGCGGACACGAAGGCAGATATATGGCTCTTTACACCATGACATTTAGTTTGGCTCATATTGTGAGCTCAAAAATGGGAATGGAAATTATTGCTTTTCACGGCTATCAAGTGAACTGGTTTGTAATGGGTTGCTGCGGATTGCTTGCTGTTTTTTGTTCGATTTGGGTGATTAAGAAGGTACGGGAGGAGTAAGTTTTAGTTGCGAGTTTCGAGTTGCGAGTTTCGAGTTGCGAGTTTCGAGTTGCGGGTTTTGCTAGAAAGGAAGAAAGACACAAAGCTATTGAAAATTATTAAGAGGTGAGAACGCTTACTTTCCTCTTTCATCACACTTCTTCCATCTTTCATCTTCCATCTTTCATCTTCCATCTTCCATCTCTGTCAAAACTTAATTTATAGTTAAATAACTAAAATTATAGTTGTGTAACTAAAAAAATAGTTGTAGGTTTGTTTTAAACTTTACAATTATGCAAAAGCTCACGAATAAAGAAGAAGAAATTATGCACATTTTATGGAAGCTGGAAAAAGCATTCGTAAAAGATGTGATAGCTGAAATTAAGGAAGATCAGCCGCATTACAACACCCTATCGACCATTATTCGGAATTTGGAGGAGAAAGGCTATGTTTCACATCAAGCCTATGGAAACACACACCAGTACTACCCTATCATTAGTATGGAAAAGTACCGCAAGACTTTTATGAATACTGCGATTGAGCATTATTTTAATAACTCATATAAAAGTATGGTTTCGTTTTTTGCGGAAGAAGAAAAAATTTCTGCTGAAGAATTGAGAGAGATTTTAGCTATTATTGAAAAAAAGAAATAGTATGGAAAATTGGCTGCTCTATTTCGCAAAAGTGAACGGATTAATCGTTCTGTTTTATGTAATGTATGTTCTCTTTTTAAGAAAAGAAACATTCTTTAAATCGAATCGATTGTATTTAATTTTAGGATTGATTTCTTCGTTTATTTTTCCATTAATTACGTTTACAAAAACCGTTTGGGTTGAATCAAAACCTGTTATTTTTGATGAAAGTATCAGTTCAAATTCAATTTTTGTAGAAAATATAGCTCCGATTGAAGATACTTTTAATTGGAATGAAGTTTTGATTTTCGTTTATCTACTAATTTCAATTTTAGTTTTAATAAAAATTACGATAGAGGTAGTTTCTTTCTTTAAAAGCATCCAAAATCAAGATAGAAAAAACGAAGAAAATTATACTTTAATCAATTCTTCTCAGCACGAAAATCCTTTTTCTTTTTTTAATTACATTATTATAAATCACCAACAATTTTCGGAAGAAGAATTAAATCACATTCTTATTCACGAATCCATTCACGTAAAACAAAAGCATTCATTTGATGTTTTATTTTCAAGAATTATCTGTGCTATTTTATGGATAAATCCAGTGATTTGGTTGTATCGAAAAGCAATCATCCAAAATTTAGAATTCATTGCCGATAATGAAACTTTCTTAATTATTAACAACAAACACGCTTATCAAAAAACATTATTAAAAGTTGTAATCAGCAACAATCAATCAACAATCACCAATCAATTTTTTCAATCATTAATCAAAAAACGAATCGTTATGTTAAACACAAATCAATCACACAAAAAGAAATCTTGGAAATATGCAGTCATACTTCCTTTTTTAATTGCATTTACGCTTTTATTTCAAATTGAAACAGTAGCTCAAACGAAAGAAACTAAAGTTGAAGAAAACACTTATGCCGTTTCGTCCAGTTATTCATCTATTTTAACGAAGAACACAACAGACTTAGAAATTAAAGAATTACAAGAAACATTTTCAGGAGAAAATCATAAATTAATAATTTCAAATGTAAAAAGAAATAAGAGTAATGAAATTATAGCCATTAAACTAGAATTTGATTATGGGAAAACATATAATCGTGTTTTGGATCGTAAGTCTGAAAAACCAATTGACAATATAAAAATCTATATCAATTCTGATGAAGATGATGATGATTTAGCTTATGGTTTTGAAGAGGTTGACATTACTCCACTTGATGTTCTTTTAGTTGAAGAAAAGAAGCCAAAAGAAAAACATTTAAGTATGGATAACCTAACTAGAAATGGAAAAGAAATTATTTTAATTATTAATGGAAATGTCAAAGGTGCCGAAGAAAAAGTTAAAATAGATTTAGATGATGAGTTGAGTGATATGAAAGAAATCTCAGCAAGTGAATTTGAAAAAAAATACAATAAAAAAGCAGATAAAAATAAACTTTATTATGAAATTGAAACTGTAAATGCAGTTAATATTAGCACCAATAAAAATAAAGTTGTTATTGGTAGTTATAAAAATACTGATGAAGTTTTCAAAACTGACGAAACTACAAATAAACTTTATATCATCAACGGAAAAGAATATTTAAAAAGTGAATTACCTAAAGGAACCACAATTTCATTAGAAGGTAGTATAACTGATTTAGATAAAGAAGAAGGTATAAAAAGATATGGGCAAAAAGAAAAAGACGGTGTTTTAATTGTTGATGGTACTGCAAAATTTATTTCTTCAGATGAAAAAATAAAATCAAGTGAAAATTTAGAAAAGAATAAAGAGCTTGAACTAAAAGCACAAGAAAATTCTAAATTAACTGAATCTGAAAGGGAAGAAAGAATGAAAGAGAGAAATGAAAAAATAGATGAAAGAAATAAACTCTTGGAAGAAAGAAAAAAGAAAATGGAAGAAAGAAAAAAAGAATCACGAAAAAAACAATAACATTGAAAACCAAGCAGCTACCATCATCGATAGCCGTTTTTTTTGTATTTTTGTTAAAAATGGAAAATGTACTCACTTTTAGCACAACTTAACAAAATATTATTGCCAAGTTTTAGCAAGCAGCAATTAGATTTAGCCAAAGCCAAAAAATGGCAAATGGCGATTATCGGTTGGCGATATTTTGTGACGACACGAGCTTTGGATAAAAATAATTAATACGTAATCGCTGCAAAAACAGGATATTCTTTTATTTTTTCTCTTCCGTTTAAGAAGGATAATTCCATTAAAAAATTCAATTGAATAATTTCACCTCCTAATTTCTCTACTAATTCACAAACGGCTTTTGCTGTTCCGCCGGTGGCTAACACATCATCGTGAATTAAAACTTTGTCTCCTTTCTTTATCGCATCTATGTGAATTTCCAACGAATCCGATCCATATTCTAATTCATAGGAAGCCGAAATGGTCTCAAAAGGAAGTTTTTTTGGTTTTCGCACCGGAATAAAACCTGCATTTAATTGTTGAGCTAAAAGCGTTGCAAAAAAGAAACCGCGACTTTCTACGCCCACAACTTTATCAATTTTTTGATTATTTAAACTTTCTAAAAGCAGTTTCAAGCATTCTGACGTTGCTTCAGAACTACTCAGCAACGGTGTAATGTCCTTAAAAACAATACCTTTTTTCGGAAAATCAACAATGTCACGAATATATTTTTCTAAAGCCATAAAAAAGTGGTTTTTAAACTAAATTTGGTTTGCAAGTTACATAAAAATAACTATATTTGCACCCGCATTAAGGCCTCGTGGCGCAACTGAATAGCGCATCTGATTACGGCTCAGAAGGTTACTGGTTTGAATCCAGTCGAGGTCACAAATAAATAGCAAAAAAAGAAAAAACGCCAAGCTCGCTTGAGCGTTTTTTTGTTTTTGCTATTTTCAAAGCGGAGCTTTGCTGGATATTGCTTGCAAAATCCAAGTGAGTTAAATGTTGCTCAGATTATCTAATCGAGAAGCTTTTTTATATTTAAAAAAATTAATCAATGAAATCAGATTACACCTACGATAAAGAAATTAAGGATATTATTTATGAAAACTCATCCATTCGCTACAATGAATTTGAGCAATGCATCTTTAGAAACTGCGATTTCACGGCTTGTGATTTCACCGGAGTGATGTTTGTTGAATGTACGTTTTATGATTGTAATTTCAAAGAAACTAAAATCAATTATGTTTCATTAAGAGATGTACAGTTTGTTGGATGTGATTTCACTTCTGTGAACTTTGCGATGACAGATCAAGTGATTTATAATTTTAATTTTACAAATTGTTTGTTGGATTATGCTCAGTTTTATGCTTTAAAGCTAAAAAAGATGCAGTTTATCAATTGCAGTATGATTTCTGTTGATTTTATGAATAGTGATTTATCTGAAACTTTATTTGATAATTGCAATTTAAGAAGAGCGGTTTTTATTGATACAAATCTTCAAAAAGCCGACTTTTATTCGAGCTATGATTTTGTCATCGATCCGGAAAAAAATAAAATGAAAAGAGCAATCTTTTCGACCGAAGGCTTAAAAGGATTGCTCTCTAAATATGATTTGGTAATCAAATAATTATTTCAGAATAATAAATTCGCAACGACGATTGATTGAATGTTCCACTTCCGAACAATTGTCACCACATTTGATTAATTGGACACGTTCGCCATAACCTTTTGATCGCATACGGTTTCGGCTAATTCCGTTTGAAACTAAATATTCTAGTGCGGCACCTGCTCTATTTTGCGACAGGCCTAAATTATAAGCATCTGAAGCTCTTGAATCGGTGTGTGCACCTAATTCAATTTCCATTCTCGGATATTTTTTCATAATAGCAACCAAAACATCTAACGTTCGAGCTGCTTCTTCTTTAATATCCCATTTATTCAAATCAAAATAAATATTTTCCAACTGAATGTAAACTAATCCGTCGTCTTTGGTTACAATAATTTCTTCGGCATCATCATACGATTCAATTTCTAATTCAATTGTAAAACGAACTCTTCCATCATCGGTTGTTTCAAATGTTTCTTCTTTTGATATGTAAAAATCTCTTTCGGCTACAATTTTATACTTCGTATTGGGCTCAGAATTAAACACATAATCTGCATCTGCACCTACCACTAATTGACCGATTAATTTATCATCCATATCATATAAAGTAACCGTTGTGCCTGGCAATAATTCTTTTGATATTTTATCACGAACATCACCTTCTACAACAAATCGGCGTTCATTTTCTTCTCTAATAAACGAATAAAGATTATCTGTTCCTTTTCGGTTAGATGCAAAATAGCCTAAGTTTTCTCCAGCTTTCAAAACATAAGCAAAATCATCCATTCCAGTGTTAATGGTTTCCCCTAAATTGATGGGTTTCGCAAAAACTTCATCATAATTACGTGCCATAAAAATATCCAAACCGCCTAATCCTTGCAAACCATCTGAAGCAAAATATAATGTTCCATCGTCTGCTATAAAAGGAAATTGCTCTCTGTGAATGGTGTTGATATTATTTCCTAAATTTTGAGGTTCCGTAAATCCTCCATCTTCTAAAATATCTACAAAAAATAAATCAAATGAACCTAAAGATTCCGGTCTATCACTCGAAAAATATAATTTCTTTTCATCCACACTCAAAGCCGGATGTTGTGTAGAAAACTGATCGCTGGAAAAGGGTAATTCTATTATATTTGTCCACTCATTTTCTATTAATTCAGCTCTAAAAAGTTTAACCGATGCAAATTTTTCTTCACCCACTTGCACTTGCTTATCATTGGTTCGGCTGAAATACATTGTTTTGCCATCTTTTGTAAAAACAGCGTTACTTTCATGTGTTTTGGTATTTATTTTTTCTGAAAAAGGTTTGATATTTTCTAAGATTCCCGCTTTTGAAACTGTTGCTTCATACAAATCTAAATACGGTTTTTCGTTCCATTTATAGAGCGGACTCTCTTCACTTCGTAACGAAGCAAAAACAACTTTTTCACCAAATAAAGAAATTCCAAAATCGCCTGTACTCGTGCTTCTAGTCATTTGATTGACTTTGTAATTATAAGGAACAATATTGTTAAGATGCTCTTTGAATTTTTTGGTATCTACCGGATATTTCAAATAATCACTCATGATTTTATCGCCTCGCTCATAATCTTCAATCCCTTTTAAAGCATGAGCATAGCGGAATAAATAATCCGGTTTTACGCTGTCTTTGTATTTAAAAACCAAATTGCCATAATTATCGGTGGCGAACTTCATTTGAGCATTATAGTAATAAGAATCTCCTAAATTTTGCAAAACATTTTGGTCTTGCTTATCCTTAAATTTTTCATACATTTTTGCTGCTTCCACATAGGCTTTATTGGCAAAAAGTTCGTTTGCTTTTTTTAGCGATGGTTTTTGAGCCAATAAAATCTGACTTATTAGCAAAAAGAAAATTATGTATCTACTGTTTCTCATTTTAATTTCTTTAGAAAAATCGGGGGGATTTGTCGTAGCCATTGTTCTTTCCTTTTTTATTCAAATCAAACAATATCATAATTTCATGACTTCCAGAATTGAAATTTCCTAAATTAGAAAGCGTATAATCATAAGCATAGCCAATTCTGAGTGACGGAGAAATTTTAAAATTCACTAATCCGCTCACAGAATCATCCCATCTATAACCTGCACCAATTTCAAAAACATTATTAATTAAAAAATTGGTTGTGATGTCTAAAGACATTGGGGCACCAGTGGCTGCTTTGGTCATAAAAGCGGGCTTAAATTTCAAATTATCATTCAAATTAAATACGTAACCTCCTGTAAAAAAATAGTGAATTTCTTCTACACCGGTTGCTATAATTCCGTCTTGTCTTTCTAAATGTTTGGTTCGTAATAAATTCGGACTCGATAAACCCACGTAATAATTTTCACCAAAGTAAAAAGCCCCTACTCCAACATTAGGAAAAGTTCTGCTTAAATTATTGGCAAAAGCAGGATCAGGAAGATCATCTGAATAAACAAATCCGTCAAAACTTGTATTAAAAAAAGTGGCTCCTCCTTTAATTCCAAAGGAAAGTTTATTGTTTTCATTCAATTTCAGAACATATGCAAAATCAACAAAAACATTGGTTTCATTGACTACATCACCAATTTGATCGTGGATAACAGAAAGTCCCATTTCAATTTTTTTAGCAATGGGCGAATGAGCAAAAAATGAACCGGTTGTTGGTCCGCCCACCGAGCCAACCCACTGTGCACGATAAAGAGCTCCAAAATTAATGACATCCGGATTGTCAGTTGCATAGGCAGGATTGAGCACACTCATATTATACATATATTGTGTGTATTGTGGATCCTGCTGAGCCGTTGCCATCATTGACATCAGAAGTAGGAATAATTGAATTTTATATTTCAAAAGTTTTTTCATAACCAATGTTGTAATTATCTGCTTAAATAAACCCTTCCTTGTAATGGTTCTCTAATTCCGTCATTAAAATTGATAATAAAGAAATAGACGCCTGCCGGAAGTTTATTTCCACCAACTTGAATTCCATTGTCTGATGTTCCATCCCAATCTTGAGAAGCTGCATTTCCTTTGTAAAGGATGCTTCCGTAACGATTGAATATTTCTAAATCGAAATTCGGATATAATGTTCTGATGTTTTTAATCACAAAAAAGTCATTAATTCCATCATCATTTGGTGAAAAACCATCAGGAATAATTATGTCTGTACAATCTCTAATGGAAACTGTTACCGCTAATCGAACCGTACTTCCGCAACCGGCTGAAGATTGAATGGAAGCATAATAAACTTGCCCATTTACCAAAACAGTTGAATCAGAATAAGCATTTCCATTCAAAGGAGCATCATACCAAATAATGGTTTGATCTGTGTTGATACCACTACTTAAATTGGCAATGGTAGCATTATCATCTTCACAAAATGAATTTCCGCCGTCAATAAGTTCAGGAGTTTCTACATTTTCTATGGTTAATGTTACTGCATTAAAAGTATGACCTGGAGTTCCGCAAGCATTTCCTGTATTAGAATTTATTTGATTGATGGAAAGTGTAATTTCACCTGCATTGATTAAGATGGTGGATGGGATTACAAAGCTAGCTTGTCCATTCAAAAATTCAACAGAAATTGTCTCGTTATGCGTAATTGCTCCTGTTATTTGATAAGTTAATTGGTATGTTCCATTTGATAAGTTTGTTGCATTTGTTATAGTAACAGTTCCGTCTGAATTTGCACAAATTGCGGAAAGTGAAACCAATGCTTCAGTTACGGTTGCAGCCGGTAAAATTTCAAATGAAACGGAAACAGCCGGATTCAAATTATTACAAGGTAAAGTTTCACTTGTAATCGAATTAAAAGTCAACGTATAATTTCCAGCCATTGGAAATACCGAACTTGGAATTGTAAATTGCCCCGCTCCACCTGTAATTACAACATCTCCTGAACTTCCGGTTATCGGATTTGCATTCGGAATAGAATAAACAAATTGATAAGTTCCATCAGCCAAATTAGTTGCTCCTGAAATTTGCACTATAACTTCCGTACCAAGACAAACATTTTGAACAGTCAAATTAGTATTTGCCAAAGTTAATAATGGTAAGATTTCAATCTCAAAAGATAAACCTGTCAATACAGTTTCACAATTTGTAGCCGCATTTAAAATCGAATTAAATACCAAAGATGTTGTTCCCGGATTTGCTAATTGTGCTGTATCGATTTCAAAGGTTACTTCGCCATCAACAACTGTAAATAAAACGATTTGATTATCTATCGTATTACTTCCTGTTAAAGAATAATTCAATGAATAATTTCCATCTGCTAAATTGAAAATGGTAACAGTTGTGTTTTCTCCTTGACATATTGGGGATAAAACAATCACATCTTCCGGAAGAATTTCCGTTCCTTGAATAATTGCTAATTGAACTGATTCGAAATCTCTGTTACAATCGGTCTCAACTGTATAAATAAAATTATACGTTCCTGCCGATAAATTAGTAACTGTTATTACATTTGAAACTGTGTCGCCTTGATTATTTGTCCAAGTACCACCAGTTTGTTGCGTTCCATCTAACAAGGTATTCAAATCAAATATTCCTTCTGAAGCACAAACACTTTGAATACCGGTAAAAGTTCCTGCATTTGCAGTTGATTCTATTGTAACAGTTATAGTAGCTGAACTATCCTCACAAGGCAGTGTTCCAATAATAGAATAGGTGTAGATTCCTGCAGGATCAACCGCCGGATTGAAAATTCCAGTACCACTTGCTAACGTTGGTAACCAGCTTCCGCCTAATTCTGGATTATTTCCTAAAAGCGTGAATAAATCAAAACTTGCATCGGTAATACAAACCGTTGTTTCTCCATTAGTGCCTGCGTTAGGAATAGAATTGATGGTTACCGTGACTGTCGTGCTTTGCGGATCGCACTCATCATCTCCGCCAACGGTGTACGTATAAACACCTGCTGTATCTTGCGATGGATCGAAAACACCCGTGCCACTCGCAAGTGGTGGTGACCAAGTTCCGCCTGCATCGGGAGTTCCTCCTAAATAATTGAATAAATCTTCCGGTGATCCATTTTCACAAAATGGTGCTGAACCTGCTGTGCCCGGATTTGGAATTGGATTAACTGTTACTGTTATACTCGCTGAACTGTTCGCACACGGTGGTGTACCGATAATCGTATAGGTGTAAACGCCTGCCGTATCTTGCGATGGATCGAAAACTCCTGTCCCACTCGCCAATGCCGGTGACCAACTTCCACCTACTTCAGGGTTGTTGCCAAGTAAGGTGAATAAATCGATTGCTGCATCGGTTTCACATAAAACAATCGCATTACTTGTTCCTGCATTTGGAATTGGGTTGATGGTTACCGTGACTGTTGTGCTTTGTGGATCGCATGGCCCTAAATCGTTTACCGTGTAAGTATAAACGCCTGCTGTATCTTGAGTCGGGTCGAAAACTCCTGTGCCACTCGCTAACGCTGGTGACCAAACTCCACCTGCATCAGGAGTACCTCCTAAATAATTGAATAAATCTTCCGGTGATCCGTTTTCACAAAATGGTGCTGAACCTGCTGTGCCCGGATTTGGGATTGGATTTACCGTTACTGTTATTGTAGCCGAACTATTCTCACACGGTGGTGTGCCGATAATCGTATACGTGTAAACGCCTGCTGTATCTTGGGCGGGGTCGAAAACTCCTGTGCCACTCACTAAGGCCGGTGACCAACTTCCGCCTACTTCAGGGTTGTTGCCAAGTAAGGTGAATAAATCGATTGCTGCATCGGTTTCACATAAAACAATAGCATCACTTGTTCCTGCGTTTGGAATTGGGTTGATGGTTACCGTGACTGTGGTGCTTTGCGGATCACATGGTCCTAAATCATTTACGGTATAAGTATAAACGCCTGCTGTATCTTGAGTCGGGTCGAAAACTCCTGTGCCACTCGCTAACGGTGGTGACCAAGTTCCACCTGCATCAGGTGTACCACCTAAATAATTGAATAAATCATCTGCCGGTGAGTTTTCACAAAATGGTGCTACACCTGCTTCTCCCGGATTTGGGATTGGATTTACCGTTACTGTTATTGTAGCCGAACTATTCTCACACGGTGGTGTGCCGATAATCGTATACGTGTAAACGCCTGCTGTATCTTGGGCGGGGTCGAAAACTCCTGTCCCACTCGCCAATGCCGGTGACCAACTTCCGCCTACTTCGGGGTTGTTGCCAAGTAAGGTGAATAAATCGATTGCTGCATCCGTTTCACATAAAACAATCGCATTACTTGTTCCTGCATTTGGAATCGGGTTGATCGTTACCGTGACTGTCGTGCTTTGCGGATCACATGGTCCTAAATCGTTTACCGTGTACGTATAAACACCTGCCGTATCTTGAGTCGGGTCGAAAACTCCTGTGCCACTCGCTAACGGTGGTGACCAAGTTCCACCTGCATCAGGTGTACCACCTAAATAATTGAATAAATCATCTGCCGGTGAGTTTTCACAAAATGGTGCTACACCTGCTGTGCCCGGATTTGGGATTGGATTTACCGTTACTGTTATACTCGCTGAACTATTCTCACACGGTGGTGTGCCGATAATCGTATAGGTGTAAACGCCTGCTGTATCTTGGGCGGGGTCGAAAACTCCTGCCCCACTCGCCAATGCCGGTGACCAACTTCCACCTACTTCAGGGTTGTTGCCAAGTAAGGTGAATAAATCGATTGCTGCATCGGTTTCACATAAAACAATAGCATCACTTGTTCCTGCGTTTGGAATTGGGTTGATCGTTACCGTGACTGTCGTGCTTTGCGGATCACATGGTCCTAAATCGTTTACCGTGTACGTATAAACACCTGCCGTATCTTCTGCCGGATTGAAAACTCCTGTGCCACTCGCAAGTGGTGGTGACCAAGTTCCACCTGCATCGGGAGTTCCGCCTAAATAATTGAATAAATCTTCCGGTGATCCGTTTTCACAAAATGGTGCTGAACCTGCTGTGCCCGGATTTGGAATTGGATTAACTGTTACTGTTATACTCGCTGAACTATTCTCACACGGTGGTGTGCCGATAATCGTATACGTGTAAACGCCTGCTGTATCTTGGGCGGGGTCGAAAACTCCTGTCCCACTCGCCAATGCCGGTGACCAACTTCCGCCTACTTCGGGGTTGTTGCCAAGTAAGGTGAATAAATCGATTGCTGCATCCGTTTCACATAAAACAATCGCATTACTTGTTCCTGCATTTGGAATCGGGTTGATCGTTACCGTGACTGTTGTGCTTTGCGGATCGCACTCATCATCTCCGTCAACGGTGTACGTATAAACACCTGCTGTATCTTGAGTAGGGTCGAAAACACCTGTGCCACTCGCTAATGCTGGTGACCAAACTCCACCTGCATCGGGTGTACCACCTAAATAATTGAATAAATCTTCCGGTGCTCCGTTTTCACAAAAAGGTGCTACACCTGCTGTGCCCGGATTTGGGATTGGATTAACTGTTACTGTAACACTCGCTGAACTGTTCGCACACGGTGGTGTGCCGATAATCGTATACGTGTAAACGCCTGCTGTATCTTGGGCGGGGTCGAAAACTCCTGTCCCACTCGCCAATGCCGGTGACCAGCTTCCGCCTACTTCAGGGTTGTTGCCAAGTAAGGTAAATAAATCGATAGCTGCATCCGTTTCACATAAAACAATAGCATCACTTGTTCCTGCGTTTGGAATTGGGTTGATGGTTACCGTGACTGTGGTGCTTTGTGGATCGCACTCATCATCTCCGCCAACGGTGTACGTATAAACGCCTGCTGTATCTTGGGCTGGATTGAAAACTCCTGTGCCACTCGCTAACGGTGGTGACCAAGTTCCCCCTGCATCAGGAGTTCCTCCTAAATAATTGAATAAATCTTCCGGTGCTCCGTTTTCACAAAAAGGTGCTACACCTGCTGTGCCCGGATTTGGGATTGGATTAACCGTTACTGTGATAGTAGCCGAACTATTGTCACAGGGTGGTGTGCCGATAATCGTATAGGTGTAAACGCCTGCTGTATCTTGGGCAGGGTCGAAAACTCCTGTCCCACTCGCCAATGCCGGTGACCAGCTTCCGCCTACTTCAGGGTTGTTGCCTAAAAGGGTAAATAAATCGATAGCTGCATCGGTTTCACATAAAACAATCGCATTACTTGTTCCTGCATTTGGAATTGGGTTAATCGTTACCGTGACTGTTGTGCTTTGTGGATCGCATGGCCCTAAATCGTTTACCGTGTACGTATAAACACCTGCCGTATCTTGAGTCGGGTCGAAAACTCCTGTGCCACTTGCTAACGCTGGTGACCAAGTTCCGCCTGCATCAGGAGTTCCTCCTAAATAATTGAATAAATCTTCCGGTGCTCCGTTTTCACAAAAAGGTGCTACACCTGCTGTGCCCGGATTTGGGATTGGATTAACTGTTACTGTGATAGTAGCCGAACTATTCTCACACGGTGGTGTGCCGATAATCGTATAGGTGTAAATGCCTGCTGTATCTTGGGCAGGGTCGAAAACTCCTGTCCCACTCGCCAATGCCGGTGACCAGCTTCCGCCTACTTCAGGGTTGTTGCCTAAAAGGGTAAATAAATCGATAGCTGCATCGGTTTCACATAAAACAATCGCATTACTTGTTCCTGCATTTGGAATTGGGTTAATCGTTACCGTGACTGTTGTGCTTTGTGGATCGCACTCATCATCTCCGCCAACGGTGTACGTATAAACGCCTGCTGTATCTTGGGCTGGATCGAAAACACCTGTGCCACTTGCTAACGGTGGTGACCAAGTTCCCCCTGCATCAGGAGTTCCTCCTAAATAATTGAATAAATCTTCCGGTGCTCCGTTTTCACAAAAAGGTGCTACACCTGCTGTGCCCGGATTTGGGATTGGATTAACTGTTACTGTAACACTCGCTGAACTGTTCGCACACGGTGGTGTGCCGATAATCGTATACGTGTAAACGCCTGCTGTATCTTGGGCGGGGTCGAAAACTCCTGTGCCACTCACTAAGGCCGGTGACCAACTTCCGCCTACTTCAGGGTTGTTGCCAAGTAAGGTGAATAAATCGATTGCTGCATCCGTTTCACATAAAACAATTGCATTACTTGTTCCTGCATTTGGAATTGGGTTGATCGTTACCGTGACTGTGGTGCTTTGCGGATCACATGGTCCTAAATCATTTACGGTATAAGTATAAACGCCTGCTGTATCTTGAGTCGGGTCGAAAACTCCTGTGCCACTTGCTAACGCTGGTGACCAAGTTCCCCCTGCATCAGGAGTTCCTCCTAAATAATTGAATAAATCTTCCGGTGCTCCGTTTTCACAAAAAGGTGCTACACCTGCTGTGCCCGGATTTGGGATTGGATTAACTGTTACTGTAACACTCGCTGAACTGTTCGCACACGGTGGTGTGCCGATAATCGTATACGTGTAAACGCCTGCTGTATCTTGCGATGGATCGAAAACTCCTGTCCCACTCGCCAATGCCGGTGACCAACTTCCTCCTACTTCAGGGTTGTTGCCAAGTAAGGTGAATAAATCAAAACTTGGGTCGTTTTCACAAACGATGGTTGCTCCATCGGTTCCCGCATTTGGAATTTCATTTATAATTACTGTCACAGTTGATGAAGCTGGCGGACATTCTGTTGAAGAATTTACACTATAAGTAAAAACATAAGGACTGCCCGATAATGATAACTGCGACAAATCTAATGTACCTAAACTTCCATTTGATGTTACTATCGGACCACTCCAAATACCCGTATTAAAAGGACTTCCTCCTAAACTATCAAATAAATTAATTGGCAAAGATGTAGATAAATTATCTTCACAAAAAGAAATAATTCCGTCTGAACCAGCATTATTTTGGGGTTGAATTGAAACTAGCACCTCTAATCTTTCATCACTTTCGCAAGGTGGATCAACCGTTGTTGCATAATAAGTTTGACCATCTATTAATGGCGTATTCAATTCTAGTGGCAATGCAGACGAACTTGTTAAATACCAATTATTATCTCCACTTGCATCCAAATCGGCAACCGTAGAAGGATTTAAAGGGTCTTGACAAAAAGTCTGGACAGCAGCTCCAGTTGGAACAGGAACAACGCCTATACTAACAAAAACAGAAAGTCTAGATGTTTGACACCCCGTGTCCGGATTTGTTTGGCTTGCATAATAAATTGTATTTGGAATTAAGACTGTGCTTTGAGGCAAAGGAGAACCACCACTTGGAACATTATACCATTGCACATTGTTTCCTATAGCAATTAAACTTGCAATTGTTGCTTGTTCTGGGGAATCAACACAAGGTCCTTGAAAATTCTGTCCGGTGGGTGCAGAATAAATTGTAACTACAACTCTAATTCTGCTTCCACAATTACCTGAACTATTATCTGCAAAGTAATCTTCGCCATTTACTAATCCAAAACCAGGTGTTAAAGGTGTAGTTGATGTATCTGTTGCATACCAAGCGATTCCACCTCCATTATTTATAGCCTGTAAACTGGCAATAGTTGGCGACTGAATATCACAAAAAGATTGATTTAAATTTGTAACAGTTGGACATTGGGCAAATGCTGCAATTCCTGAAAAAAATAAAATAATCAGTAATAATTTACTATTAACTAACATTTTAAAGTTAAAAGGAATAATTGTTTTGTATAAATAACCCATATATGATTGAGTTTATAGTCTTTAATTCGCAATTTTTATGTTTGAATCTGTATCAAATTGAAGAATATATCCACCCTTGTTAGAATATCCTCCCTCTGAATCTTTAAAATAATGAAATTTATGATTTAAGTGTTCTGAAATTTCATCTTTCGCTAATGCTTCAAAACTTTTGTCTTGAAACAATCTAATCAAAGCATCAAAAGTGACATCAAAACCTTTTATGACTTCTTCGGAAGCCTCAAAATTGTATTTTTGCTTAAAATCCGCTTTAAACTTATTCACCTCATTAATGTTATTTCGATTAGAATAAGACGGATAAATGGTGTTTAAAGCTTTAAATCGCATTTCAGAAAAACCTTCTTTTTGAATTGATTCTTTGGGTTCTAATAAGGCTAATTGAATTGTATATTCTTTGGAATGCTTTAATAAAACAGTAGTCGCATTCAAAATTAATCCATTTTTATCAGTGTTTAGAAGAACATAATTTTTTCTATTTAAAATAAGTTCATTAGTTAACGCTTCATCTTCTAATACATCTTTTTCAGAAATTTTAACAAACCTTGCTTTTGGAAAATTTTGCAAAATAAAATCTTCATTTAATGCACTAACGGCATCACTTACAACAATTAAATTTCCATTTTTATCTGCAATGTATTTTAAAACCATCAGTGCTAAATCATTTTTGGATGGAATACTAACATAAGTTGTTGCTGATTTTTGAGCACTTTCTTCGAAACTATTTACAAGAAATGGAATAGTATTCTTAGCTGAAAATTCTGCAATTTTTTCTGAATTAATTCCTTCCGAATAATAAAAAACAGCTTTTGATTTGTCAATATTATTTTTCTTTAAAGAAGAAACATCTGCTTTGCCATCTTTACTAATTTCAATTTGAATGTTTTTCAATTCCACCATGACTCCCATATTTTTAAGAGAATCAATTGCAAAATTTGCACCGGCAAAAAATTCAATTTCTTTGGTTGGTTCTGCAATTGGGTTTTGAATAAAACTCAAATATTTTTCATTGGAAAAGGAAGTCAGAAATGCAATTTCCTTTTTCTCAATTTTATTGATGGTTTTTAAAAGACCAGCTACTTCAACTTTATTCTCAATTACAGAACCGGTTTTTGTTTCAGAAATGGTTGATTCAGGTTTTTTATATTCTGAAACTTTATCAGATGGCATTTTTATAATTATGCCAGCTTTTACACCTTCATTCAAAATCGGATTCATTTCAATCAATTTATCTTGAGAAACTCCGGCCATTCTTGACAAACCAAACAATGTTTCTTTTGGTTGAATTTCATAATCAACCCAATTTTTATTTGCTGATTCTGAGTTCACCGTTTCTTTTTCAACAACTTTTGTTTCCGGTTTTTCTTCTTTTTGAGGTTCTGAAATCACTACTACTTCTTCAACTTTCTCAGTTTGGATTGGAGTTTCAACAATTTCTGGTTCCGCTTTTGGAGTTTCTACAACTTTTATTTCCTCTTTTATTTCTGTTTTTTGAACTACATTTAAAGAAATTCTTCCCGGTATAACAATTCGTTGTCCGGTTTGAAGCATTCGAATAATTTGTGGATTTTTTTGCTCTAATTCATCAATTGTAACGCCGTATCGCTTAGACAACCCATATTTTGTTTCACCTTCTTGAACTAAGTGAAATTGACCGTTTTCATAATTTTCTTTTAAATTGGATTTAACCGGAATTTGTAAAATCTGACCACTTTTCAAAATTCCTACTAAATTATTTACATCCATCAAATCATCAACCGTAAGTCCGTATCGTCTGGAAATTCCATACAAAGTTTCACCAGGAAGAACTTCATACGTTATAAAATTTGAAGTGGAAAAACTTGATTTTGTGTTTTGTGTTTTTGTTGGATTAGTATCAACTCCTCCTCTAATTTCCAATTGATGACCTGCTTGAAGCATATTGAGAATATGCGGATTTTGTCTTTCCAATTCTTTTATTGAAACGCCATATCGTTTTGAAAGTCCGAACTTAGTTTCACCAAATTTTACCTCATGATAAATAATTCCGTCAATAGTTTTGTTTGAGCTATCTACTGGTTTTACATTATTGGACTGAATTTTTACAACAGATTTGGGGATAATAATCACTTGTCCCTCCTTTATTCCATCGTAAATATCAGGATTCAATTGATACAAATCATTTGGTGTAACTTTAAATTTTCTGGCAATTGAGGATACTGTCTCGCCTTTAATAACGGTATGTTTGGAAGTATTTTCCTGAGCAAACCCAAAAAAAATATTCAGTTGAAAAACAATTAAAAACAGTAAAGTATGTTTGTTCATTTGTTGATTTTGCAATAGTAAATAAAAACTTACTTTTAATGTATAAATTTAAAAAAAAACCTTCAGAAGTAAATCACTTCTAAAGGTTATTATTAAGATTGTTATTAACAATTTTTTAATACACAAAAATGGCTCTTTCGCCCATAAAATCATTTACTTCATTTGCTACTTCTTCAATGATTTCTTCGTTTGTATGATTCATAATTACTCTATCAATCATTTCTACAACGGTTTCCATATCTTCTTCCAACAAGCCTCTGGTAGTAATTGCTGGCGTTCCAACTCGAATTCCAGATGTCACAAATGGTGATTTATCATCAAAAGGAACCATATTTTTGTTTACCGTAATTTCCGCTTTAACTAATGCATTTTCAGCTTCTTTTCCGGTGATGTTTTTGTTTCGTAAGTCAATCAGCATCATGTGATTATCAGTTCCGCCTGAAATGATATCATAACCTCTTTTTACAAATGCTTCGGCCATTGCTTTTGCATTTTTTTGAACTTGAAGAGCGTATCTGAAAAATTCATCTGACAAAGCTTCGCCAAATGCAACCGCTTTTGCAGCAATGATGTGTTCTAATGGTCCGCCTTGATTTCCAGGGAAAACAGCGGCATCCAAAAGTGAAGACATCATTCTGATATCTCCTTTTGGTGTTTTAATTCCGAATGGATTTTCGAAATCTTTTCCCATCAAAATCATTCCACCACGAGGTCCACGAAGGGTTTTGTGTGTTGTAGTGGTGATGATATGACAATGCGGAACCGGATCATTCATCAAACCTTTGGCAATTAATCCGGCTGGATGTGAAATATCGGCCAACAAAATCGCACCTACACTATCAGCAATTTCTCTGAAACGTTTAAAATCCATATCACGAGAATAAGCAGAAGCACCTGCAATAATCATCTTCGGATTTTCTTTTGTAGCTATTTCCTGAATCTTGTCATAATTTAATCGACCGGTTTCTTTTTCAACGCCGTAGAAAACCGGATTATATAATCTTCCTGAAAAATTCACAGGAGAACCGTGCGTTAAATGTCCGCCGTGTGATAAATCAAAACCTAAAATTTTGTCTCCGGGTTTCAAACACGCAAAAAATACCGCTGTATTGGCTTGCGAACCCGAATGCGGTTGAACATTTGCGTAATCAGCACCAAATAAAGCTTTTGCTCTGTCGATGGCAATTTGTTCAACTTGGTCAACCACTTCGCAACCGCCATAATAACGTTTACCAGGATAGCCCTCGGCATATTTGTTGGTTAACACAGATCCTGCTGCTTCCATCACTTGATCACTTACAAAGTTCTCTGATGCAATCAATTCTAATCCGTGAATTTGTCTGTCTTGCTCATCTAAAATAAGCTCAAAAATTTGTTCGTCGCGTTGCATTTGATAATATTTCGTTAAATTGAGCTCAAAATTACGAAAATCGTTTGTTAAATTAATAGTTAATAATATATTTGATTGATAATTTTTCAACATTTAATAAACACCCAAATATGCCTATAACAGCAAACAACCCGAACAGAAAATCTTGGATAGATGTCCAAAATGACAGCGATTTTCCTATTCAAAATATTCCTTTTGGCGTTTTTTTAACCAAAGATGATATTATAACTATTGGAACACGAATTGGAAATTATGCCATTGATTTAGGAGCTATGCAGCAATTAAACTATTTTGAAGGCATCGAATTGACCGATGATATGTTCATGCAAGACACGTTGAATGATTTTATTTCTGATGGAAAGAAAACGTGGCGATTAGTTAGAAACCGAATTGGCGATTTGTTTGATAGCGAAAATCCAAAATTAAGAGATAATAAAGCTCATCGAGAAATTATTATTTTTGATATTAACGAAGTTGAAATGCAATTGCCTGTTTTAATTGGTGATTATACTGATTTTTATTCCAGTAAAGAACATGCTACAAATGTTGGTAAGATGTTTCGTGATCCTGAAAATGCGTTATTGCCAAACTGGTTACATATTCCAGTAGGCTATCACGGTAGAAGTTCTACGATTATTCCGTCAGGAATTCCGGTGCATCGACCGATGGGACAAACGTTGCCAAATGGCGATACGCAGCCGGTTTTTGGCCCTTCTCGTTTAGTTGATTTTGAATTGGAAATGGCGTTTATTACCACCGATACTAATATTATGGGTGAAAATATTCCGGTTTCTGAAGCAGAGGATTATATTTTCGGAATGGTTTTGTTGAATGACTGGAGTGCAAGAGATATGCAAAAATGGGAATATGTGCCACTTGGACCGTTTTTGGCTAAGAATTTTGCCTCTTCCATTTCGCCTTGGATTGTAACGATGGATGCGTTGGAACCTTTTAGAACGAAAGGTCCGCAACAAGAACCTGCCCCACTTCCTTATTTACAACAAAAAGGGAAAAAAGCATTTGATATTAATTTAGAAGTGTATTTAACACCTAAAGATGGCGAAGCAAACTTAATTAGCAAATCGAATTTTAAATATATGTATTGGTCAATGGCTCAGCAGTTGGCTCATCATACTTCAAACGGTTGTAAAGTAAATTCAGGTGATATGATGGGATCGGGAACAATTTCCGGACCAACTCCTGAAAGTTATGGATCGATGTTGGAATTGACTTGGGGTGGAAAAAACCCAATCAAATTATCGAATGGAACAGAACGAAAATTTATTGATGATAATGATACGGTTACAATGAAAGGTTACTGCAAAAACAGTCAGATTCGGATTGGGTTTGGCGAGGTTTCGAGTAAGTTGCTTCCTTCGTTTGTGAGAAAATAATAATTGGCTCCGGTTTTTGACCGGAGTTTTTTTTTCCTCCCCCCGGCCCCCTCCGAAGGAGGGGGAGACGAGATGGATATGCAGGATCATATCTTACTTTCTTTTGTCTTTCATCTTTTGTCTTTCATCTTTTGTCTTTCGTCTTTTGTCTATTTTCTATACTCTATTTTCTCCTTTTACTTCTTTGATAGCACAGATTTCTAGCCCGGATTGAAGTGAAAAGCCTTTTGCAGGATTGTTGTATTTTTTCTTGGCGAAAAAAAGCGACCAAAGGAAGCTCTTTTTTTGCCTTAGAAAAAAACAACAAGACAAAAAAGCTTGAAACGGAAAGCCGGATTAGCTTCAAAAAAAAATATATATTTGCTAAAATTTCAAAAGATGAAAAAAATTACTTTTTTGCTTGTATTTCTTATTTTGGCTTCGTGTGGTATAAAGCAAACGACTAACAGATTGACTTCGGGCGATTATGATGGTGCGATTCAATCGGCAGTGAGCGGCTTGCGTGGCAATAAAAATGCTAAAGGAAAACAAGATTATGTTTACCTTTTGGAAGAGGCATTCGCTAAAGCAAAAGAGCGTGATTTGCGAAATATTGAAACATGGTCGCAAGATGCGAATCCGGCAAATTTGGAGAAAATTTTCAATACATATATAAATTTAAACAATAGACAAGAGTTGATTCGTCCTTTGCTTCCGCTGAAATTAATTAATGAAGGTAGGGATGCGATTTTTCCGATGGAGAATTATTCAACCGAGATTGTAAATAGCAAAAATGCCTTGTCGAATTATTTATATACAACTTCAAAAAATGAATTAAAAACTGCTAACAAACTGCAAGCCAGAGCTATTGTTGATGATTTGACTTATTTGAATCAAATTAATCCGGGTTTTAAAGACGTGAACAGTTTGTTGGAAGAAGCTCGTTTTAAAGGAACTGATTTTGTGCACGTTTACACGAAAAACGAAACCAATGTGATGATTCCGGTTCGTTTGCAAAATGATTTATTGGATTTTAGTACGTATGGTTTAAACGATAAATGGACGGTTTATCACAGCAACAGGCAACAGGGAATTGTTTATGATTTCGGAATTATTTTGAATTTTAGAGAAATCAATATTTCGCCGGAGCAAATTCGCGAAAAAGAAGTTACTCAAGAAAAACAGATTAAAGATGGTGTAAAAAACTTGGTGGATGCAAATGGAAATATTGTTCGCGATAGTTTAGGCAACGCGATAAAAGTGGATAAATTTATTACCGTGAAAGGAACGGCCTATCAATTTACGCAGTTCAAAGCGTGTCAAGTGACGGCAAAAGTGGATTATATTGATTTTAATAACAATCAGTTAATTAATGCGTATCCGTTGGCGAGTGAGTTTATTTTTGAACATATTTATGCCACCGTTCGTGGTGATCGACGAGCTTTTGATGAGCAATTTATTTCGTATTTTGGACGAAGAGCAGTTCCGTTTCCGAGTAACGAACAAATGGTTTATGATACGGGTGAGGATTTGAAAGCTAAGTTGAAGGATATTATTAGTAGGAATAGGATTAGACGTTAAGTTTTCTTGTTTTCTAATTAAGACGATTTTCCAGCCTTTTGTCATTCCGACGCAGGAGGAATCTCATAATTTATGGTAGAAATTAGTTTAAAAAAATCCCCTTTTTATGAGATTCCTCCTGCGTCGGAATGACAAGATTGAGGATAAACTTTGTGTGTAACCGCAACTGAAAACTACCCCAAAACCCTCTTCAAACTCTCAACATCAATCCCATCGTGTGATTCATTATAAACACATTTTCCGTCTTTAATCAGAAGGATTTGTGGCGATTGATGCTTTACGTCAAATTGATTGGCAATTTCGTTTGAAATGTTTCTGTATTCTAATAAGTCTAAAAAATAAGGTTGTAAATCTTCTTCTGAAAAATCATATTCGTTTTCAAAGTTTTTCAACGCAAAACGACTGATGCTGCATCGCGTACTATGTTTAAAAATCAAAACCGGCTGTTGATGCGATAACTCGATAAGTTCATTAATCTGACCTAAATCAGTTAACATCCTCCATCCTACTCTGGATGAATTTCCCTCTTCTGAATTCCCAAATAAATTAGTGAAAAAACTCATTTTTGACGTGTTTTGAGACATTTTGACTTGCTTTTGAATAAACTTCATTTAAAAATCAGTCATTTTGTCTTGGTTTTTGTTTTGGAATAGTAGTTGACTAAACCTCCACAAAGATACCGAATTAATAGGCATTTTATTGCCTCAAAAAACATAAAAACACAACAGATGAATTTAAAAAATTTAACCATTAAATCGCAAGAAGCTTTGCAACAAGCTCAGCAAATTGCACAAGGTTTTGGTCAGCAACAACTGGAAAACGAACATATTTTTAAAGGAATTTTAGAAGTAGATGAAAACGTTGCTCCGTTTATTTTAAAAAAAATGAATGTGAATGTCAACTTGTTCTCCCAAATCTTAGATAGTACGATTCAAAGTTTTCCAAAAGTTTCGGGTGGCGAAATTATGCTTTCCCGTGAAGCGGGAACAATGCTAAACGAAGCTTCCATCATTGCTAAAAAAATGAATGATGAATATGTTTCGATTGAACATTTACTCTTAGCCATTTTCAAATCGAAAAGTAAAGTGGCTCAAATTTTAAAAGACCAAGGTGTAACCGAAAAAGGTTTAGAAGCCGCCATTTCAGAATTACGAAAAGGCGAACGAGTAACGTCTGCTTCTGCCGAAGAAACGTATAACGCATTAAACAAATATGCAAAAAACCTCAACGAATTAGCCAAAACCGGTAAACTCGATCCTGTAATTGGTCGTGATGAAGAAATTCGTAGAGTGTTGCAAATTCTCTCACGAAGAACCAAAAATAACCCTATGTTGGTTGGTGAACCCGGTGTAGGTAAAACCGCCATTGCAGAAGGTTTAGCCCACCGAATTGTAGATGGCGACGTTCCCGAAAACCTGAAAGACAAAATCGTTTTTTCGTTAGATATGGGTTCGTTAATCGCCGGTGCAAAATACAAAGGTGAATTCGAAGAACGCTTGAAATCCGTTGTCAAAGAAGTCATTGCTGCCGAAGGCGACATTGTGTTATTCATTGATGAAATTCACACCTTAGTTGGTGCAGGCGGTGGCGAAGGTGCGATGGATGCCGCCAATATTCTAAAACCTGCTTTGGCTCGTGGCGAATTGCGTGCGATTGGTGCAACGACTTTAGACGAATACCAAAAATATTTTGAAAAAGATAAAGCTCTCGAAAGACGTTTTCAAAAAATTATGGTCGATGAACCGGATACTGAAAGTGCCATTTCGATTTTACGTGGAATCAAAGAAAAGTATGAAACGCATC
Organism: Flavobacterium sp. T50_26; assembly: GCF_057652995.1. Classification (NCBI taxonomy): domain Bacteria; kingdom Pseudomonadati; phylum Bacteroidota; class Flavobacteriia; order Flavobacteriales; family Flavobacteriaceae; genus Flavobacterium; species Flavobacterium sp. T50_26. Next base: position 8,866 of record NZ_JBYFCC010000007.1, on the reverse strand, counting down.
ATAAAGTGCGAATTAAAGACGAAGCAATTATTGCTGCCGTTGAATTATCGCAACGCTATATTTCCAATCGATTTTTGCCGGACAAAGCCATTGATTTAATGGACGAAGCCGCTTCGAAATTGCGTATGGAAATCAATTCAAAACCGGAAGAATTAGATGTTTTGGATCGAAAAATCATGCAATTGGAAATTGAAATTGAAGCCATCAAACGCGAAAATGACGAAGCCAAACTGAAAATATTAGGACTGGAATTAGCCAATTTAAAAGAAGAACGCAACGAGATTTTTGCCAAATGGAAATCGGAAAAAGAAGTAGTTGATAACATCCAAAACGTCAAAATTGAAATTGAAAACTTCAAGTTAGAAGCCGAACGTGCCGAACGCGAAGGCGATTACGGAAAAGTAGCCGAAATCCGGTACGGAAAAATCAAAGAAGCTCAAGAACGTTTGGACAAATTGCAAATTCAATTACAAGAAAATCAATCCGGAACTTCATTGATTAAAGAAGAAGTTACTCGTGAAGATATTGCCGAAGTCGTTGCCAAATGGACAGGTGTTCCCGTGACTAAAATGCTACAAGGCGAACGCGATAAATTATTAAAACTAGAAGACGAATTGCACCACAGAGTTGTTGGTCAGGAAGAAGCCATTGAAGCCATTAGCGATGCAGTTCGCAGAAGTCGTGCCGGATTGCAGGATTTGAAAAAACCCATCGGAACATTTCTTTTCTTAGGAACAACCGGTGTCGGTAAAACCGAATTAGCGAAAGCATTGGCGGAATATTTATTTGACGACGAAAATGCAATGACGCGAATCGATATGAGCGAATATCAAGAACGTCACGCCGTGAGCCGATTAGTAGGTGCTCCTCCCGGATATGTGGGTTATGACGAAGGCGGTCAGTTGACCGAAGCCGTTCGTCGCAAACCCTATTCTGTCGTATTGTTAGACGAAATTGAAAAAGCTCATCCAGACACCTTCAACATACTTTTACAAGTGTTGGATGAAGGAAGATTAACCGATAACAAAGGTCGCGTAGCCGATTTCAAAAACACCATTATCATTATGACGTCGAATATGGGAAGTCATATTATTCAAGAGAAATTTGAAAATTTGACTGGAGGATTAGAAGCCGCAACCGAAGCCGCCAAAGTGGAAGTTCTAGGTTTACTAAAACAAACCGTTCGTCCCGAATTTATCAATCGTATTGATGAAATCGTAATGTTCACGCCATTATCCAATGCAAACATTCGAGAAATTGTTGGCTTGCAATTAAAAAGTGTCACCAAAATGTTAGCTCAGCAAAACATCACAATGGATGCCACTCCTGAAGCAATTGATTATTTAGCCAAAAAAGGCTATGATCCACAATTCGGAGCCAGACCAGTAAAACGAGTTATTCAACGCGAAGTATTAAACAAATTATCAAAAGAAATTTTGAGCGGAACCGTAAAAACCGACAGCATCATTTTGCTCGACAGTTTCAATAACGAATTGGTTTTTAGAAACCAAAGTGAATTAGTAAAGTAAGTAAATTATTCAAGTATTTAGCCACGAATTCACAAATTTTCTTTTGAAATTTGAAAAAAAATTAGAAATATAATCTGTGAATCAGTGGCTAAAATAAAGGTTAATTAAAAATTTATCTCCAATATTTCACAGATTAAATTGAATGCATAGCATTCAAAATTAGAGTAATAAAATTAAAATAGTATCAATTACAATTTGTGAATTCGTGGCTAAAATAAAAGTCTTTAAAAGATTAAATAGAGTAGTTTTTTCATATTGATTAGTTAATTGGAAAGCACCAATTCGGAAACGGATTGGTGTTTTTTTTATCAAAATATTCACAGCAATTATATACTTTTATCACGAAATTTGAGTTTTATATTCTTTAAATAATCCCTATGAAATCATTAATCTGTCTATTAGTATTTACACTCACCTCCTTTGCACAAACCAATACGGAGTATGCCAAAAAATTAAACCACACCGTTTCAGGCGAAAAAGTCTATTTAGAAAGCGAAGTCGATATCAAACCCAAATTAATGTATGGCGAAAACGCGATGCAACGTTTCATTGCACGAAATTTAAAACAAGACATCAAAGAGCCGGTAGTTCCCAAAATTGTGTGTAGTTTTATAGTAGAAATCGACGGAACCATTTCCGACATCCAAGTATTAAATTCTATCTCAGCTCATTACAAAGCCCAAACCATCAAAGTCTTCACAAAGTTTGACGAACCTTGGTATCCTGCCGTCAAAGACAAAAAGCAAGTGCGTTGCCAATATGTTTACACGATTAATTAATAAAAAATTTGACACGAATTTCACGAATTAGCACGAATTTTTAATCATTCAATTCGTGCTAATTCGTGAAATTCGTGTCAAAAAAATATGTCCTCAAAAGTATTAAGCTTAATTCACCACCTGAGCGAAGCGAACAGACTATATAAATTCGTGCTAATTCGTGAAATTCGTGGCCAAAAAAACCACAAAAAAAACACCAACCGGCACAGTTGGTGTTTCAACTTAACAAACTAACTAGAGATCTATTGCGAATAATAGATTCTGTTTATCGGTATGATAGTTCCTTGTTTCAAAATCACTTTATCGTCTGTAATTCCCCAAATGGTAGTATCTACTACACGTTTAGACAAATCATCTTCAAAGTAAATTTTAGTCTTAATGTGTTCTAAATTGCCGAGTGCCAACGCTCGTGAAAGTCCGGCAATTCTGGTTCTTTTTAATTGTTTGTCTTCCAAAACATCTTCCTGCGGAAAATGTAATAATTGAATCGTCTCTTTCTCGATAGGCTCAAAGAAAGTGGTAGCAGTTTCTATCATAAATAGGATTATTAATTATAAAACTTAAACGTCCTATAAATTCTATTAATCGGAATACCAATACCTTGGGTCAAAATCACGCGGTTTTTCGTTACACCACATACTTTTGCTTCCACAACCTTCTTGGACTGATTGTCTTCAAAGTAAATTTTAATTTTAAAATAATCAAGATTACCGAATGTTAAGGCCATTTTCAACTCAGAGAGCCGTTGAAGAATTGCTTCATTTCTACTTAAAACATCGGACTTGGGGAACACGAGAGAAGAAATTTTCTCGTTTTCGATGGATTCGTAAACAGTAGCCATAAATAGTCAATTTAGGTTAATAATAGATTTAAGGGGACTCAAATTTAACATAAAAATTTAAATAACAACATTTTTATCGATATTTTTTTAATTATTTTCTAACGAATAATGAAAATTCAAGAAAATTACTCCATTTTCTGCACGCTTCCAACCTGAAACTTGAAACCTGAAACAAAAATTTCAAACTTGAAACTCTTAAAATCGCTTTGCTTTTGAATGGAACACGGATGCCGCGGATGAAACAGATTTTCATTGATTTGATAGCTTAGCTATAATGGATTGAAAAAGATTCGTTTAGAGAACATTTTCTTTTGAACAACTCCCAATCCAGAACCTGAAACTTGAAACTTGAAACCAATAACTTTTAAACCCTTAAACCTTTAAACTTTTAAACTAATTTTTAATGGGGCGTGCCCCTCCGCAAGCTCCGGGTCAGGCTTTCCGTTGCAAGTCCTCGTTCGTCGTGCCTCCTCTCTGTGGGCTTTCCACTTCAATCCTTCACGCGAGTGAAGTGCTACAAAGAAATTTACTGCACTCAAACCACTTTTATCACGTCTCCAACCACAATTAATACGTCCACCAACGTATTTTAATACGTCTCTTAACGTATTCTACCACGTCCCCTAACGTATTTTATTACGTCCACCAACGTATTATAATACGTTCCGAACTACTTTTAATACGTCCCCTACCGTATTTTAATACGTTCCGAACCCCTTTTATTACGTCCACCAACGTATTATAATACGTCTCGAACCCCTTTTAATACGTCCCCTAACCTATTTTAATACGTTGCGAACCTATTTTAATACGTCCACCAACGTATTAAAACCAGTCCAGAACCACATTTAATACGTCTACCAACGTAATAAAAGTAGTCTTGAAACCCTTTTAATAGGTTACCCAACGTAATAAAAGTACTTCTGAACCCCAAAAAAGTAGTTCGGAACGCCAAAAAAGTAGTTTTTTGCATAACCAGAACTCAAACAAAACCATCACCACCTATCCGATAACTATTGTTTAATCAAACTAATCCCCACGATGTGTCATTTCGACGAAGGAGAAATCACATAAAGAAGATAACCCAATATTTGACTAGCGTAACTTGATAAACGTGATGTGATTTCTCCTATCGTCGAAATGACACAAATTATATCGCTTATATGTAAACTATATAACCCTTCCCAAAAATTATATAACAATTTTCTGCAATATCATCAGACCTTTACACTACAATAATTAGGTAGTTACATCGTCAACCAAACGCTGTCATTTACTAGTTTCAACCAGTCAACTTCCTTATACGCCCTAACCACGTTGAATCATAAATAAACAGCAAAAAACCATGGAAATTCTTAACATCAAAGTAATGCGTGGACCCAATTACTGGTCCGGATACAGAAAAAAACTAATTGTTATGAAACTTGACATTGGCGAATGGGAACAACGACCCACCGACATCATTGATGGCTTTGGCGATGCATTAAAACGGGTTTTACCGTCTTTGCAAAGTCATCGCTGTTCCATTGGTGAAGAAGGTGGTTTCTTTGAACGCGTCAAACAAGGCACTTGGTTAGGTCACGTCATCGAACATATCGCTCTCGAACTGCAAACCTTAGCCGGAATGGAATGTGGCTACGGACGAACACGTTCTACCAACACATCCGGAATTTATCACGTTGTTTTTTCCTATACTAGCGAAAGAGCAGGAATCTACGCCGCCAAAGCTGCCGTTAATTTAGTAGAAAAACTAATCCATAACAACCCTATTCCGTTGACGAAGATATTCAAGAATTGAAACGCCTCAACAACAGAGATAAATTCGGTCCAAGCACCTACTCCATCGTTGCAGAAGCCGAACGCAGAAACATTCCATACACCCGACTCAACAGCAATTCGTTGATTATGTTAGGACAAGGTTGCAATCAGAAAATTATCTGTTCTTCAGTTGCTTCTACATCAAGCAGTATCGCCGTTAATATGGCTTCTGATAAAGAAGATACACGAAATTTATTAGCCAAAAACTATATTCCGGTTCCAAAAGGCACACTCGTTTATGACATTACTGAACTCGAAGAAGCTATCAACAAAATCGGTTTTCCCATCGTGACTAAACCCGTCAATGGCAATCACGGACGAGGAATTACAACCCGAATCAACACCATCGAACAAGCCATCAATGGTTTTTATGAAGCTAAAAAAGTTTCCCGAAATATCATTGTCGAAAAATTTATCAAAGGAAATGATTATCGTTTTTTAGTCATCAATTACAAACTCGTTGCCGTTGCCAAACGAACTCCGGCAATGGTAGTTGGCAATGGTTTTTCCACCATTTCAGAACTAATTGATGCCATCAATAAAGACGAACGCAGAGGCGATGGTCACGAAAAAGAACTAACCAAAATAAAAATCGACGCAGGAACAGAAGCTATTTTAGCAGAAAAAAACCTTACGTTAAATACGGTTCTATCCTTTGGTGATATTTTATATTTAAAAGATACAGCCAACATCAGCTCCGGCGGAACAGCCGAAGACGTAACCGATTTAGTGCATCCATCCAATGTTTTTATGGCAGAACGCATTGCACGTTTAATGAATTTAGACATCTGTGGCATTGATATTATGGCAGAAGACGTTGCAGAACCCATCACCAACCAAAACGGAGCAATTATTGAAGTCAATGCCGGTCCCGGCCTCAGAATGCACCTTTCTCCTACCGAAGGAACGGCCAGAAATGTGGCAGAACCTTTAGTAGAAATGCTTTTTCCAAATAATGCAGAATCGCGTATTCCGCTCGTTGCCGTTACAGGTACAAATGGTAAAACAACCGTTACCCGATTAATCGCCCATTTGGCACAAACCGCAGGACACCATACCGGTTATACTTCCACCGACGGAATTTACATCGATGGAAACCCAATTCTGAAAGGCGATTGCAGCGGCCCGGCCAGTGCAGCAGTAGTTTTGCGTGATCCATTAGTAGATTTCGCTGTACTCGAATGTGCCAGAGGTGGAATTCTTCGTTCTGGTTTAGGGTTTGATAATTGTAACATTAGTATCGTAACCAATATCACCGACGATCATTTAGGTTTAAACGACATTGACACCATTCATCAACTCGCAAGAGTAAAAGCCGTTGTTCCGCAAAGCACGTTTGATCACGGTTATGCGATTCTGAATGCCGATGATGATTTAGTTTTCCGAATCAAACGAACCCTTGATTGCAATATTGCTTTGTTTAGTATGGATGCCAATAATCCACGCATCATTAACCATTGCCGCGAAGGTGGATTAGCCGCTTTTATCGAAAACAATCATTTTGTCATTAGCAAAGGCGAATGGAAAACCACCATCGCAGAAGTTTCACAGGTTCCACTGACCTTCTCAGGCACGTGCGAGTTTATGATTAAAAATATTCTTCCGGCTTTGTTGACTGCTTCAATAAGTAATTTTTCGTTAGAAGATATTTCAGTCGGACTTCAATCGTTCATTCCTTCTCCCGAAATGACACCGGGCAGAATGAATCATTTTAAGTTCAAAGATTTTATTTTGATGGTCGATTATGCCCACAATACCAGCGGATATGAGCATTTGGAGAAATATATGAATCAAGTTCAGGCTACCCAAAAAACAGGTGTTGTTTCTGCCACGGGCGACCGTCGTGATGAAGACGTTAGAAGCATCGGGCGATATGCCGGACAAATGTTTGACAAAATAATTCTCAAACACGACAGAAACAACCGCGGACGAACCAAAGAACAACTCACTACTTTACTTATGGAAGGCATCCGAGAAGTGAACCTCAACGTAGAAGTCACCATCGTTTCCGATGAAACCGAAGCCATTCAATATGCCATTGATAGTGCAAAACCAGGCGAATTCATTTTTGTGTGTGCCGATGATATCCCAAACACCCTAACCTATGTGCAACAACAATTGGATTTTGAAAACGCTCCAATCGATTTAGGAGCGGTTATATAAAATTTTAAAATTAAAACTTCCTTTTTCTAAAATTTGGGCATGCCCCTCCGTAAACTACGGGTCGGGCTATTCGCTGCAAGTCCTCATTTCGCCTCCGCAAGCTTCGGCTACATTCCGGGCTTTCCGCTACTATCCCTCATGCAGGTGAAGTGCCGGGAAAATATTTCATTTTAAAAATACAGATTTACATTTCATACAACAATTATCAGGACACAACAGTAGTAAAACAACAGAAATTTATACACACGTTAGTACCAAAAGTATTCAACAGATAAAAGTCCAATTGACGATTTGTAAGAATATAAATAAATTGTATATTTGAATAAATTACGCTATAAAGTAGCGGGTATACAGCTGATTATGGGTGTATAGTCGCTACTTTGTAGCGGGTATAGACAAGTTACCAGCTATTTTGGCTCACAAAACCTAAAAACAACTATGGAAATTAAAACTTTTTGGAATATTATACTTAAAGTAATTGGATTGTGGCTGCTAGTTAACTGCCTTTATATATTTCCTCAAATTGCTGTGACATTAATGACAAGCCAATTTGTCGAAGGTTGGAATACATTTATTCCAGAATTAGTATTTGGAATAATTGCTCTCTTTGCGTATATTTTGATTGCTTGCTTATTTTTGTTCAAAACTTCTTCCTTAATTTCAAAACTTGGTTTGGAAAGACATTTTACCGAAAATAGAATTGACATAACTGTTTCTAAAAATACAGTTCTAAAAATTATTGTAATTTTAATCGGCGGAACTATTTTAATTGATAGTTTTCCAAATCTAATCAGAGAAATTTTTCAGTTTATTCAACAGAAAGAACTTATCAGAAATTATCCGAATTTAACCTGGTTAATTTTTCATTTTATTAAAACTATAATCGGCTACTTGCTAATGACCAATAGCAAAATTGTTGTGAAATTTATTGACAAACAGAATGAAAAATAAAAACAGCTGGTAACAGCGGTAACCGTTGCACAACCCCTTCAAAAAACTAAATTTTCAATCTAATCATAAAAAACAACCTCGTTTAGTGCTTTCTAAGCGAGGTTTATTTTTGGATTAAAGATGTTGTTGTTTAAAAAATGTAGACGTAAAAACGTTCGTTTTAACTTCAAAAAAGTGACTTTTATAGAAGTGTTTACCTTCCCTTGATTGATTGATACAACTTGGGCTTGGCTTTTTGGTTTTTTGCCAATAAACTTGAGGTATTTCTTCAAGTTATACGTCATAGCGGCCATCAAAACATGTTTGTTGGCTTGTTGTATTCCTCGTGTATTGACACGTTTCATGTTGAGAAAGTTGATGAGTGTTCCCAAAACCGGTTCTACTGTCTTACTCCTCACCTTGACCATCCGTTTGGCATACTCGGGGTTTTGAGTCAGCTTTTGGTGCATCTTGTCATAAAGCTCTTTGTGGATGCTGTCGTCTATTTTCTTAAAATTGGTTTTCATTCCACAACATTGCTCTCGAAGGGGACATTTTTTGCAATCGCTCTCGCTACTGCGATACGTGCGTTTGGTGTAACCTTTGCTGTCGGTCTTCTCGCCTTTAAAGAGTAGTTTGGCTTGGTTGCCTCCTACTTTGGTACATTGATAATAGTTTTCTGCTTTGTTGTGAACAAAACCCTCTCGCTCAGGAACGTATTGCCCAAAGTTAGGCATCCAAGCATTGATTTTGTTATCGTTTAAGTATTTTAAAGCTTCGCCACTGCTATAGCCTGCATCGGCTAA